>NZ_JBEZGM010000019.1:0-79925 GCF_040649995.1 Micromonospora sp. NPDC048835
CCCCCGCGCCCCGCGCCCCGCGCCCCGCGCCCCGCGCCCCGCGCCCCGCGCCCCGCGCCCCGCGCCCCGCGCCCCGCGCCCCGCGCCCCGCGCCCCGCGCCCAAGATCCTCACAACATCAGGAATGTTGCTGCCTCCGAGACGCGCGAGACAGCAACATCCCTGTTTTTGCGCGGATCTCGACGGACCTGAACCCCGACCGACCCAGCCAAACCGACGTCGAAGCACCCTCTGACCTTCAGATCGCCCTCGAACCAGGATGTAGTGGCCACGAAGCGCCGGGAAGCCACTACATCCTGGTTCGAGCACGAGCTTCGTGGCGCGACCTCTGCGATCGGCGGGACCGGAGGCCCGGGGTGGCGCGGACCTCCAGTGCGCGCGAAACGCCGGACCGCCAGCGCGCACGAGACGCCGAAGCGAGCGGTGCACCGGGACGAACGGGCGAGCGGAAAATCGAGGCTGGCGGACGATCGGGGCTGGGCTCAGCCTGCGGTTGGCGTACCCGTTGCGGCTAGATCGGCCGAGACCTCGCCAGCGGAGGCGGGGTGGGACGTCACAGCAGCGACGGCGGGAGCGGCGGCAGGCACGACCGCGCCGGCGGAGGCGGCGGCAGGCACGACCGCGCCGGCAGACACGCCGGCGGCTTCGGCGCGGGCGCGGCGGGTACGGCGTAGGGCGCGCACGGCGAACACCAGGGCGGCGAGCCAGCCGGCGGCCAGCAGGGCGTAGATGGCGGGGCGGGTCGGGCCGTCCAGTTCGGCCGAGCGGATCAGGGTGCGGGCGTTCGTCAACACGATCACGCCGCCGACTGCCGCGCCGAGCAGTTGGGCGGGCACGATTCGCACCAGCCAGGCGGCCAGCGGGGCGGCGATGAGCCCGCCGATGAGCAGTGCGGCGACGGTGGGAAGCAGGAATCCCTCCGTACCCAGTCCGATCAGGAAGCCGATGCTGGCCGCGCCGGCCACGACGAACTCGGCGGTGTCCACGGAGCCGATGACCTTGCGGGGTTCCATGCGGCCGGAGACCAGCAGCGCCGGAGTGGCCACCGGACCCCATCCCCCGCCGCCGGTCGCGTCGACGAAGCCAGCCACCAGGCCCAGCGGGCTGAGGAAGCGGCCGCGGAGCCGCCCGCCGACCCGGTCGGTGCGCAGCGGTCGGGCAAAGCGGATCAGGAGGTACGCGCCGAGCGTGAAGAGGATGCCGGCCATCCACGGTGCGGCGGATTCGGTGGAGATCGAGCTGAGCACGGTGGCGCCCGCGAAGGCACCGATCGCGCCGGGCAGGGCGATGCGCGTCACGACCCGCCAGTCGACGTTGCCGAACCGCCAGTGCGCGAATCCGGCGGCGAGGGTGGTGCCGATCTCGGCCAGGTGCACCGAGGCCGAGGCGGCGGCCGGGGCGACACCGGCGACCAGCAGCAGAGTGGAGGAGGTCAAGCCGTACGCCATGCCGAGCGAACCATCGATCAGTTGCGCGACGAGCCCGACCAGAGCGAGGACCAACAGCTTGCGCACGAGCGCCCCCTGACTTTTCGGCATCTCCTATCGACTTGGTCGACAATGCGGGATGAGGCAGCCAGGGTCAAGCCCCTGATCGGTGGATGGGACGCGGATGGCCGGTGCGCCGGGTCAGCCGTCGGTGCCGCAGCGCCGGGACTTGGGCCTGCGCTGCCGTCGGTGCCGCAGGGCCGGCGCGCACACCCGGGCCCGCCGCAGACCAGGCGACGCGAACCCGGAACCAGGCCGGCGCGGGCACACCCAGACGCACCGCTGACCAGACGACGCGAACCCGGAACCAGGCCGGCGCGGGCACACCCAGACGCACCGCAGACCAGACGACGCGAACCCGGAACCAGGCCCGTGCGCGCTCGGACTCGCCGGATCAGCGGCCTGGTGACGTGGGCCCGGGAATGAGCCGGCGATCAGATCCAGGCGCGCGGGTCGGCCGCTAGCTCGGTGACGCGCGGGGGCAGGGTGCCGGCGGCCACGTCGGCGACGCTCACCAACTCCAGGATCTCCCGCTCGCTGGCCCGCAGCGCGATCCAGACCTCTTGCAGGGAGCGCGCCGGACCGTGGTAGCCGAGCTGTTCGGGGCGTTGCCCGCGGACGTGGGCGAGCGGTCCGTCGATCACCCGGATGACCTCGGCGAGGGAGATCTCCTCGGCGGGGCGGGCCAGCCAGTAGCCGCCCTCCGGGCCCCGCTGGGCGTGCACGATGCCGCCCCGGCGCAGTTGCAGAAGGATGCTCTCCAGGAACTTCGGCGGAATCTCCTGAGCGCGGGCGATCTGGTCGGCCGTGACCGGCCGGCCGCGCCCGGGGCCGCTGGCCGTGGCGGCAAGCTCGGCGGCCGCGCGGAGGGCATAGTCGACCCGGGCGGAGAGGCGCATGCCGGCAAGGTTAGTCGCTGGTCAACCGGGCGGGCGGGCGACCCTCGGCCGTTTGGGCACGCATCGATGGGAAGCGAGGCCGAGCGACCATCGTTCGGGCCGCCGCCGACCGCCTGTGGAGTACGTCATGATCGACCGCGCGGTGGCGGCCGAAATGCTGGTTCGGAGCGTCCCTATGCTGAGCGGGAGTGCGAATGTCTGGCCGTTTGGTCGGCCGCCAGCAACATATTGATAAACACCCGGGTGCGCTCGGGGGGAAGGCACCATGATGACCGATGTCGCCACACGCACCTGGGATGGCATGACCATCCCGGTCGCCGGCACCTATCTTCTCGATCAGGCGCACAAGCGGATCGGTTTCCTGTCCCGGCACATGATGGTGAGTCCGGTGCGCGGCGAGTTCGCTGAGGCCACGGCGCAGGTGGTGGTTGCGCAGGACCCGCTGCTCTCCTCGGTGACCGCCACCATCATGTCGGCGAGCATCACCACCGGGAGCGTCGACCGGGACACGCATCTGAAGAGTGCCGACTTTCTCGACGTGGAGCGCTTTCCCACCCTCGAATATCGAAGCACCGGAATCAAATGGCAGGGCAACGAGGACCCCATATTCCAGTGGGCTCGGTTGCGCAACCACAGGTTGGGTGGACGAGGCCGGAGTCACATTGTTCCGCCGCAGTCCGAGGGCATTCCCGGGCGATTCGTCCTCACCGGCGAGTTGACAGTGAAGGGGATCACCCGGGCCGTCGACCTTGAGGTGAATTTCGGCGGCGCCCGTCAGGATCCGTACGGGCAGAACATCTTCGGATTCAGCGCGACGGCCGACATGAACCGCGAGGACTACGGCCTGCTGTGGAATGTCGCCCTGGAGAGCGGCGGGGTGCTGGTCGGCAAGTCGGTGCGCATCGAGATCGCCGGGGAAGCCATCCACCAGGCCTGACCACCACCAGGCCTGACCACCACCCCCGTCAGACCCCTGGCGGGAACCGGCGACATCCGCCCGGCAGCGGGACGGGCCGCGCCCTGGCGGGGGGGTGAGCGACAGCGTCAGGCGCCGACGCGGCGTAGCAGGCCCTCCTGGACGGCGCTGGCGATCTGCTGGCCGTCCGTGGTGAACATCCGTCCGGTGGCCAGCCCGCGTGCGCCGGACGCCGACGGGCTCAGGCAGTCGTAGAGGAACCACTCGTCGGCCCGGAACGGCCGGTGGAACCAGAGCGCGTGGTCCAGGCTCGCGCCGACCAACCCGCCCGGCCCCCACACCTCCCCGTGTGCGGCGAGCACCGAGTCCAGCAGGGTGAGGTCCGAGGCGTAGGTGAGCGCGCAGGCGTGCAGCAACGGGTCGTCGGGCAGCTTGCCGTCGATGCGCATCCAGACGCGCTGGTGCGGGTCGGCGGGCCGGTCGCCGGGGCGGACCCAGCCGGGCTCCCCCACGTAGCGCACGTCGATCGGTCGCGGGATCTGACCCCAGATGCCCAGCCGTTCGGGGTAGCGGGAGAGCCGGTCGGTCATCGTCGGTACGTCCTGCGGCGGGGGGACGTCCAGCGGGGCGTTGGCCTGGTGGTCCAGACCCTCCTCGGCCCGCTGGAACGACGCCGACATGAAGAAGATCGGCTTGCCGTGCTGGAGGGCTACCGCGCGGCGGACCGAGAAGGACCGGCCGTCGCGGATGTTCTCCACCTCGTAGGCGATCGGCTCGGCCGGGTCGCCGGGGCGGACGAAGTAACCGTGCAGCGAGTGCACGAACCGCTCCGGGTCGACGGTGCGGCCGGCGGCGACCAGGGCCTGGCCGGCGACCTGGCCGCCGTACACCCGTTGTGGGCCGACCGGGGGGCTCATCCCCCGGAAGGTCATCTCCCCGGTCGGGTCGAGGTCGAGCACCTCCAGCAGCTGGTCCACCGCCGCCTGGCCGACCGCGACCCGACCGTCGCTCACTGCAGGGCCCGCGCCGACGCGGCGTCGACGAGCGACCCGAGCTGGTGTACGCGAAGCGTGTTGGTCGAGCCGGGGGTGCCGGGCGGGCTGCCCGCCACGATCACCACGTAGTCGCCGGGGTTGGCCCGGTCGAGGCCGAGCAGCGCCTGGTCGACCTGGCGGAACATGTCGTCGGTGTGCTGCACGAACGGCATCAGGAAGGTCTCCACGCCCCAGGTGAGGGCGAGCTGGTCGCGCACCTCGGGGACCGGCGTGAAGGCCAGCAGCGGCAGGTCGCAGTGCAGGCGGGACAGCCGTCGCACGGTGTCACCGGTCTGCGAGAAGGCGACGAGTGCCTTGGCGTTGATGGCCCGCGCGATCGACGAGGCGGCGACGGTGAGGGCGCCACCGTGGGTACGCGGGTCGTGCTGCAGCCGCGGCACCCCGATCGAACCGGCCTCGGTGGTGGTCACGATCTTGGCCATGGTGCTGACGGTGAGCACCGGGTACTTGCCGACGCTGGTCTCGCCGGAGAGCATCACCGCGTCCGCGCCGTCGAGCACCGCGTTGGCGACGTCGGACGCCTCCGCGCGGGTGGGGCGGGAATTCTCGATCATGGAGTCGAGCATCTGGGTGGCCACGATGACGGGCTTGGCGTTCTCCCGGCACAGCTGCACGGCGCGCTTCTGCACCAGCGGGACCTCGTCCAGCGGCATCTCGACGCCGAGGTCACCACGGGCGACCATGACGCCGTCGAAGGCCAGCACGATGGCTTCGAGGTGCTCCACCGCCTCGGGCTTCTCGACCTTGGCGAGCACCGGCCGGTACACGCCCTCCTCGGCCATGATGTTGTGGACGAGCTTGATGTCCTCGGCCGAGCGGACGAACGACAGCGCCACCAGGTCGACACCGAGACCCAGCGAGAAGCGCAGGTCCTCGGCGTCCTTGTCCGACATGGCGGGCACGCTGACCGCCACGTTGGGCAGCGACACGCCCTTGTTGTTGGAGACCGGGCCGCCCTCGGTGACGAGGCAGCGGATGTCGTTGCCGGTGACGTCGGTGACCTCGACGGCGACCCGACCGTCGTCGATCAGCAGCCGGTCGCCGGGCTTCACCTCCTGCGGCAGCTTGGTGTAGGTGCAGGAGACCCGCTCCTTGGTGCCGATGACGTCGTCGCCGGTGATGACGACCGAGTCACCGGTGCGCCACTCGTGGGGGCCGTCGGCGAACCGACCGAGCCGGATCTTGGGGCCTTGCAGGTCGGCGAGGACGGCGACCGGCTTACCCGTTGCCTCCGACGCCTCCCGGACCAGTCGGTAGACCGCCTCGTGGTCGGCGTGGCTGCCGTGGCTGAAGTTGAGCCTCGCCACGTTCATGCCGGCCTCGACGAGACCCCGGATGCGCTCCGGGGACGAGGTGGCGGGACCAAGAGTGCAGACGATCTTCGCGCGGCGTGTCACGCCCATCAGGCTAGTCTCTCCTTCAGGTCGGACTCGGGGCCGACCCCTTGCAGGCAGTGGAACAGGTGTCCAACGACGCGCGGCGCGCGTCGGGCCGGCGGGCGGAACCGCACCGGGAACGTTGTGGCGACGGGCATCAGCGACCGCGCGCCCGGAATCGTACGCCTCTGCTGACGTGCGCCGTCGGGGTGCTCCCGGCGGCGGGTCACCCCGACCAGTCCGGGAGCGGCGGACGGCGGCGCGCTCCGACCACCTCGGGAGCGGCGGACAGCGCTCGTTCCGGCCGCCTCCGGGGGCGGCGGACGGCGGCTCACTGCGGGTGCCCGGGAGGCGGCAGAGTGGGCACCGCGTGCAGCAGGTCGCGGGGGTCGTAGCGGCGCTTGGCGTGGCGCAGCCGCGCCCAGTTGGGGCCGTAGGCGAGCCGGACCCGGTCGGTCTCCTCCGGGGCGAGCAGGTTGGGGTAGCCACCGGGCAGGGCGTGCGGGGCGAGCGCCGCCGAGGTCCGGTCGGCCCACTCGCGGTGCGGGTCGGCCTGGTCGCCGGGCGCCCACACGGCGATGATCTCGGCCATCAGGTGGTCGGTGCGCAGCCCGAATGCCGTGTCGCCGGGTCGGACCCGGGTCGCCGCGCCGTGGAAGTGGTGTACGGCAAGCGCGGAGAACGGCGAGCTGACCTGCCGGGCCGCGTCGACGAGCGGGGCCACGGCGCGGTCGGTGAGCGCGGGCAACCACCGGGTCCGTAGCAGGTAGTGGTTGCCGTCGACCATCCCGCCGTCGAACATGCGCAGCGCGTCCGCGTACGGCATGGGGTTGATCTGGTCGACGATCGGGGTGCCGAGCGCGCGCAGCCGATCCATCCACGGCGCCCCGGCGGTCAGGGCGGGGCCGCTGTAGAACGGGCAGACGAAGATCACCGGCTCGCCGGCCGGGCCGGGTAGGAAGCCGGTCATCACGGTCAGCTCGTCCGGAGCATCGGCGACGAGCGCGCCGTAGCCGCCCAGCACTGCCGGCGCCTCGGAGAGCGCGAACATGATCATGCCGGCCAGGACGCCGGGCAGCCGGTGCGCGCGGAAGCGCAGCTCGGTGACGATGCCGAGGTTGCCACCGCCGCCACGCAGCGCCCAGTACAGCTCGGCGTCGTGCCGGGCGTCGGCGGTGACCCGGCGGCCGTCGGCGAGGACCACCTCCGCGCCGAGCAGACTGTCCAGGGCGAGACCAAAGCGCCCGCAGAGCGGGCCGTACCCGCCGGCGAGGGTGAGCCCGGCCATCCCCACGGCGTCGACCACGCCGGTGGGGACCACCAGGTCGTACGGGCGGGTGGCGGCGAGCAGCTGAGCCGCCGTGGCACCGCCGCCGATGGTCACCGTGGCCTCGTCCGGGTCGACCCGGACGGCGCGCAGCCCGGTCAGGTCGAGCACCAGAGCGCCGTCGCGCAGCGCCCGACCGGCCCAGTCGTGCCCTCCGGAGCGGACCGAGACGGGCAGGTGGCACCGGGCGGCGACACGGACCGCCCCGGCCACCTCGTCGGCGTCGAGGCAGTGGGCGACAAGTGCGGGTGTCCGGGTCGCCGCGCCGTTCCAGAGCCGGGTGGTGGCGGCGTAGCCGGGGTCCCCCGGCTCGTGCAGCCGGTCGCCGAGCAGGGCACGCAGTCGGGCGGTGGCGGACGCGACGTCGGGGGTGGGGGCGGAGGCCATGGCGACTCCTCGACCGGGGCCGACCCACGACACCGGGTACGCCCCGGCGGCGGCCCGCGCAGGGCGCGACGGTAGCACCGGCGGGCCGGCGAGCGCCGTCACCATCACGACAGCCGCCGATGGAACGGCGTCTCAGCTCCCCGCCTTGACCAGCGGGAACTCCAGGGAACCGGCCGGGCAGAGGAAGGTCAGCACCTCCACCCGGTAGAGCCCGGCCTGTACCGCCGGGTCTGCCTCGAGCACGCTGCGAACGTCGTCGACGCTGCCGGTGCGGGCCAGCCCGAACCCGATCGGCGGGTCGGGCTCGCGCGCCGGCCCGTCCACGGAGCCGGCGACCAGGACGATGCCGCGGCGCTGCAACGCCCGCATGTGCTCGGCGTGCTCGGCCTGCAACCGCTGGACGGTCTCGGCGGGTAGGGCCCGTCCGGCCGCGCCGGGATAGATCACGATGCACTCGTACGTGTCGAGCGCGAAGTTGACCTGCGGCACTCCCATGGGTGCTCCCTCCGCCGTCCCGCCGGAACGCACCGGCTCCGGCCAGCGTCGCACGGACACCCCGGTCGCATCGGGTGCTTCCCGGCAACTCGGCGCGGCGCGGCCAGCGCGTATCCGCGCCCACATCCGGCCGACCGTCGGCATGGCGGCGAGGTTCCGGGGGATGATCCATCGGTGGCGGGTGGGCTCTTCACGCCTGCGGCGTCCACACCCGCCACGACGAGATGATTGGGGATCGGCAATGGCGACAAATATCAGTGAACAGCCCGCGAAGGCGTCCGGCACGTACCGGATCGGTGGCGACGTCACCGTCAACCGGCTCGGTTACGGCGCCATGCAGATCACCGGCCCGGGTGTCTGGGGTGACCCGAAGGACCCGGCCGAGGCGGTCCGCGTGCTGCGCCGTGCGATCGAGCTGGGCGTGACGTTCATCGACACCGCCGACTCGTACGGGCCGTTCGTCTCGGAGGTGCTGATCCGCGAGGCTCTGCACCCGTACGCCGATGACCTGGTCATCGCGACGAAGGCGGGACTGAGCCGCTCCGGCCCGGGCGACTGGCGTGCGCTGGGCCGCCCGGAGTACCTGCGCCAGCAGTGTGAGTTGAGCCTGCGCCACCTCGGCCTGGACAGCATCCCGCTGTACCAGCTGCACCGGATCGACCCGAAGGTGCCGCTCGCCGATCAGCTCGGTGAGCTGGCCCTGCTGCGGGAGGAGGGCAAGATCCGGCACATCGGGCTGTCCGAGGTGAGCGTCGCGCAGATCGAGGAGTCCCAGGCGATCACCACGATCGCGTCCGTGCAGAACCTGTACAACCTCGCCAACCGCAGCGCCGAGGACGTGCTGGAGTACTGCGAGCGCAACGACCTCGCGTTCATCCCGTGGTTCCCGATCGCGACAGGTGAGCTGGCCCGTCCGGGCGGCCCGCTGGACGCCATCTCCACCGCGCACGGCGCGTCGCCCGCGCAGCTCGCGCTGGCCTGGCTGCTGCGCCGCTCGCCGGTGATGCTGCCGATCCCCGGTACGTCCTCGGTGGCGCACCTGGAGGAGAACGTGGCCGCGGCCGACGTGCGGCTCACCGACGACGAGTTCGAGGCGCTCGCCAAGGCGAGCTGACCGACAGGTCCGGACGCCGCCGGGTCGACCGGTGGCGTCCGGAGCCGGGCTCCCGGGCGGCGCTGGCTCAACCGGTGGCGTCCGGACCGGATTCCCGGGCGGCGCGCAGCGCCTCGGTCGCCTGGGCCAGCAGGCGGGCGGAGTCGGTCCGGCCGCTCACCTGAAGCTCCACTTCGGTGTCCCCGCTCTGGATCCGGATGCTGGCCTCGGTGCGCTGCTGGTCGACCCAGGACTGCAACAGGTTGAACAGCCCCGGGAGCAGGCCCTGGGCCAACACCGCGATGATCACCGCGTCGCTGAAACCCGGCCGGCCCCCGCCCCCGCCGCCCGCGCGGACCACCGGCCGGTACTCGGGGCGGCGATGGATCCAGGTCAGCAGGTCGACCGAGGCGGGCTGCCGCTGCCGGGGGTTGATGGTCAGCCGGACGGGCAGCCGGGCTGCGGCGTCGCTGTCGGTCACAGTCAGTCTCCCGATGAGTCGGCGGCGGGTCGGAAGGTCACGCTGTCGCCGTCGGCGGTGGCGACGCCGGCAACCGTCAATCCGTCCTCGTCCTTGAACGGTGAGCTGCCGCCGAAGTAGGTGGTGGTACCGCTGACCTGCACCTTGCCCTGGGTCTCGTACGGGGTGGAGACCTGCGCGCTGTTCGGGCCGGTGAGTTCGACGGTGAGCTTCGGGTACTCCAGGATCTTCCAGGTGACCTTCTGCGTGGAGCTGCCGTAGTAGCGGAACGGGCAGCCGGGTGGGGCGGCGACCGTCTGCTTGGCGCACTCGTCCAACCAGGCGCGTACCCGGGCCTCGACGGCGTCGATCGCCTGCGGCTTGAGCACCGGCGCCAGTTGCAGGGTGGCGGCGCTCGCCCCCGCGCCGACGAGCACCGTCGCGCTCGGCGTCTCGCTGAGCGCGCTGGACGGGCCGGTCGCGGTGTACCCGCCGGGCAGCAGCACCAGCGGAGGGCCCTCGGTGGCAACCGGCAGCTCCACCCCGTTGAGGCGTACCCCAGGGTCCGCGATCGAGGCGTTGAGCGGGGTCGGCCCACCGCTCACCCGCCAGCCGTGGAAGAGGCCGGCGGTGGTCTCGTCCTCGCGGCGCAGGGTGACGGTGCTGGTCTGGCGCGCGTCACCCAGCCGGTACGCCACGGTGGCGGTGGCGGTGTCGCCGTCGCGCTCCAACGAGCTGATCTCGACGTCGGTCGGTGGTTGGTAGCCCTTGCCGCGCAGCAGTTTGGCGAGCAGGTCCCGGTCGGTGCCGTTGCCCTGGTCGGTCAGGTGATCGAGGGCGGCCTCGCTGTCCCGGTCGGCGAGCGCGGAGAAGTAGCCGTCGACCGCCGCCTGCGGGCGGAAGAACGCCCACTGCACCACGCCGAGGCCGCTGGTGCCCAGGCAGGCGGCGAGGGTCAGGGCACCGACGAGCAGCCAGGTGCGGCGGGTGCCGACCGGGGCGGAGTCGTTGAACAGCCGGTCGACGGTGACGGGCGCGGTCGCACCGGCGGGCACACCGGCCACCGAGGCCCGCTCCAGCGCGTCGAGCCGCAGCTCGTGCGGTGGGTGGGTGGCGCAGACCGCCTCGTCCCAGCCGCTGCGGCCGGTCTCGAAGGACAGCCGCCGTTCCAGGATGCGCCGCATCCCGTCGACGTGCCCGGTGAGCACGGCGCCGAGGTCGGCCCGGTACTCGGCCGCGCGCACGTCGCGGGCGTGCAGCGGCAGCACCACGTACCGCATGGTGAGCAGCACCGGCCAGAAGAACACGAAGACCACGAAGTTGGTGGCCGGGTGCGGGAACGTCCGCATCAGCCAGGTCGGCAGGGCGTGCGCGAGGGTCAGCGGCAGGCCCACACCGCGGACGAAGGCGCTGGTGACCTCGTCGCCGGTGCGCCAGTGCACCAGCTCGTGGCTGAGCAGCGCGGCCACCTCGTCGTCGGGTTCGGTCAGCACGGCGGTGGTGACCACCACGTGCCGGGCGTACGTGCGGGCGTTGCTCAGGACCGGGTCGTCCTCCATCAGCAGCCGGGGCACGCTGGGCAGGGCGAGCCGTCGGGCGCAGTCGTCGAGCACGGGGCGCAGCCGCGCGTACTCGCGGCGACTGGGCTGGCGCGCTCCGGACACCACGAGCAGGCGCGGTTCGAGCAGCACCCGGTAGAGCGTGTAGAGGACCCCGATCAGCGCCGCCGCGACGACGGTGCCGATCAGGCCGGTGAGCAGCCCGAACGGGTCGTCGGAGACGCCCAGCCAGGGCAGCGCCAGCACGGCGAGGAAGCCGACCAGGAAGCCGATGGCGAAGCCGGCCACGCCGCCGAGCACCCCGCCGGAGCGGGTCAGGAACGCCTCGATCAGCGAGCCGATCAGCGGGGCGTCGCGCAGCACCTCGGGCACCTGGTCGTCGGCGCCGGTGCCGGCGGCGAAGAGCCCGACGACGGCGAACGAGAGACCACCCCAGAACGCCAGGAGCAACGCCACCGGCAGGTAGAACCAGGTGGCGACGAATGCGCCGAGCACGCCGCGCCAGTCCCGCAGGATCCCGGCGCGCAACCAGACCAGCGCGCTGGGGAAGCCCGGTGGACGGTCGGCGAACCCGCCGGCGGGCGGTGGGGTGTCGGCCGACGGCGGTTGGGCGGCCCGGACGTCGAGCTGCGGCACGGTCGGCGGGGTGTTCTCCGGCGGCACGGTGGGCGGCTCGCTCATGCGCGCTGCTCCCTCTCGAAAGATGGCGTCCACTGTCGGGAATGGACAGCCGGAGCAGGCTATCGAGCGCGTCTGATGTCTGCCACACCGTTTCGAGGGATCGTCGCGCACCCGACACTCTGCGTCGCGGACCCGGTGCGGCGGTCCCCTGCGGGACCGCCGCACCGGGAAGGGTCAGACCGCGAGGCAGTTGGGCCGCACCGGGCCGTCGACCAGGGCGCCCCGCACGATGGTGTACGCCGTGCCGTCGAGCACCAGACCGAGGTGCCCGACCACCCGCAGCGGGCAGTGCGACTGGATCAGCACGTTTGTGGCGCCGTCGTTGACCGCGGCGTTGCCGGTCGGCCGGACCAACTCGTCCTGGAGGGTGCGGATGGTGGTGTAGCGCACCGCGCCCGGGGTGTCGTCGCCGGCGTTGAGGTCGGCGAGGAACGCCGAGCCGATGGTCATCTGCTGGCAGGCCACCACGCCGGCGCAGCTGCCCAGGCCCAGGAACGCCACGATGTTTGCGACGTACGTGCCGTACTGCGGTGTGCCCAGGCTGACGTACCGGCCGACGGTGGCGGTGCCGCCGAGCCGCTTGAGGTAGTAACGGCTGACCAGGCCCCCTTCGGAGTGGGCGACGAGGTCCACGGTCGCCGCGCCGGTGCTGGCGCGCACCTGGTCGACGTAGCCGGCGAACGCGCGGGCCGAGGCGGGGATGTCACCCAGGCCCAGCCCGGGGAGTTGGTAGATGAAGGTGCGGTAGCCGTCGGCGCGCAGCCGGGCCGCGATCGGCTCGTACGCGACGGCGATGCCGCTGAGCCCACCGACCACGATGACGGGGTTGGCCGCCGCCGCGGCGAACGGCGTCGTGGTGGTGGTGGCCGGGGCGGGGTCGGCGGGGGCGGCGGTCGCCGTGGCGGTGGACGCGAGCAGCGCGGTGGTGGCGAGGGCCAGGACGAGGGCGGTCTTTCGGAGCAGCATGGCTGCACCTCCGGGGGGAGGCACCCGGCGAACCGGGCAGGTGGGTGGGGGTGTCCGGTCGACCGTGCGACGATCATGCCCGCTGTGATTCAGAAACGTCAATGACTTGTTACGCGCCGGTAACCCGTTGTTCCGGCGAGGGTGCAAACGGTCAAACCGCCACGCTCCATATCGGATGTCAAGGGTGGCTGGCATGCTGTGGCCGTGGCTGTCGACGAACCCACCGAGCGCGAGCTGCGGGTGATGCCCTGGTGGCTGGCCCTCATCGGCCTACTTGTCGCCGTCGCCCTCGGCTGGCTGGTGCTGGACCTGCTGCTCACCGAGGCCGACCGGGCCAGCCAACCGGACACCCGCGCCACGCTGCGCATCGACGCGATCCGCACCGGCCTCACCGTCGTCGCCGGCACCGGCGGCGGGCTCGCGCTGCTGCTCGCCGCCCGCCGTCAGTGGATCGCCGAACGCGCGCAGCGGCACCAGGAGAGCGTCGCCGTACGGGACCAGGCGCACCGGGACCGGGTGCAGGCGCACGCCGAGGCGGTGGCCGAGGCCGCGCAGCGCCACCAGGACCGGCAGTCCGGGGCCGTCGAGCACGACGCGGCGGAGCGCCGTCTGACCGAGCTGTACACCCGGGCGGTCGAGCTGCTCGGCAACGACAGCGCCGCGGTACGCCTCGGCGGCCTGCACGCCCTGGAGCGGCTCGGCCAGGACAACCCGGGGCAGCGCCCGACGATCGCGGCGGTGCTCTGCGCGTACCTGCGGATGCCGGCGCCCGACGACGAGCCGCGCGAGACGGAGGTCCGGCGCAGCGCGCAGCGTGTGCTCACCCGGCACCTGCGCGCGGACGACGCGGCGCACTGGCCGGAGCTGACGCTCGACCTGGCCGGTGCCGCGCTCGTCGACTTCGACGCCGCAGGTTGCACGCTCGTCGACGCGAACTTCACCGGGGCGGTGTTCACCGGCACGACCACCTTCGCGGGTGCGACGACGCGGGGGCGTCTCCTGCTCGGGGCGGCGGCCTTCGGCGACGTGGTCTTCGACAACCTCGCGGCGGAGGGCGAGGTGCTGCTCGACGACGCTCGGGTCGGCGGTGTTGCCAGCTTCGACGGGGCCGTCTTCGCCGACGGCCTGTCCTGCCGGCGGTCCGGTTTCACCGGCCCGGCCTCGTTGGGCCGGGCGACATTCGGTCAGCCGACAAGCTTCGACGCGACCCGCTTCGAGGATGCCGTGTCGTTCCGGGAGGCCGTCTTCGACGGCGCCCTGTCCATGGAGCACACCGAGTTCGGCAGGTCGGCCGGCTTCCACTCGGTCCGCTTCACGAACATGGCGCTGTTCCGGTGGACCGTGTTCGGCGCGGAGGCGCTGTTCGACGGAGCCCGCTTCCTCGACGCCGCGAACTTCGGCCGGGCCCGGTTCCACAGCATGGCCAGCTTCCGCGACACACAGTTCAACCGGCCGCCGCAGGTCGAGCAGGCCCGGGCGGTGGCCGACGGTGGTCACCGTTGGCCGGCGGGCACGACGCTGGAACCCCTCGACGACGAGTGGCTGCTGCTCGTCGACCGCTGAGCGGCCGGGTGGGCGTCGCGCCCGGCCGGACGGCTGGCGTCGCGCGCGGCGGGCCCGTCAGCGCGGCGGGGCCGTCAGCGCGGCGGGGCCGTCAGCGCGGCGGGCCCGTCAGCGCGGCGGGCCCGTCAGCGCGGCGGGGCCGGTGGGCGCAGGCCGTCCAGGGCCACGCCGAGCACCCGGTCGCGCTGCTCGGGTGACGGGAACTGGGCCATGGTGAGCCCACTGATCAGCCGCACCACGTCGTCGAAGCCGATGTCGTCGCGGACCACGCCGGCGCTCTGCGCGCGGCGCATCAGCGGCTCACCTGCGGAGAAGATCTCCGCCCGGCAGCTGGTGAAGATCTCGGAGTCGTGCAGCAACTGCTCGGCGAGCGCCCGCTTGGTGGCGACGTACGCGACGAAGCGGTGCAGCCAGGCGACGAGCGCGTCCCAGGGTGGCAGCTCGGACAGCCCCTCGGCGGAGTGGCAGAGCGCGCGGACCTCCTCGACGTAGACGGCCTCGAAGAGGTGCCGGCGGGTCGGGAAGTTGCGGTAGAGCGTGCCGATGCCCACGCCGGCCCGGCGGGCCACGTCCTCCAGGGAGGCGGCGGCGCCGTTCTCGGCGAACGCCTTACGCGCCGCTGTGATCAGGGCGTCGTAGTTACGCCGCGCGTCGGCCCGCTTAGGCCGCTGGGCGAAGACCTCGGGCGCCTGCCCCGCGCTGGTCATGACGTGCGTCACCTCACCCTGGTTGCATCCGGAGGCAACCCTCCGCTAGCTTAGTGGAGGCACCCCTCCGGAATCCCGGAGGCCTGCCTCCGGTTAGCTTACCCCGGGATCCGCCCGATCGCCGCCTGGCCACCCCGATCGCCCGGACCCGACAAGCCCGCCCGCCAGAGACGACGGGTGACACACCTCCCTCCGTACCGTTATCAGGAGTCTTCTCTCGTGGCAGTGACCTCCCGACGCAGCTCGCGTCGGCTCACCTTCACCGTGCTCGCGGCCGGTGCCGGGTTCTTCGCGATGCTCCAGTCGCTGATCACCCCGGTGCTGCCGACCATCCAGCAGGACCTGCACACCTCCCAGAACACCGTGACCTGGGTCCTGACCGCCTACCTGCTCAGCGCGTCGATCTTCACGCCGATCCTCGGACGCGTCGGCGACATGGTCGGCAAGGAGCGGATGCTCGTCGTCTCGCTCGCCGCCCTCGCCCTCGGCTGCCTGCTCGCCGCGATCGCGCCGAACATCGGCGTGCTCATCCTCGCCCGGGTCGTGCAGGGCATCGGCGGAGCGGTCTTCCCGCTCTCCTTCGGCATCATCCGCGACGAGTTCCCGGCCGCGCGGGTCTCCACCGCCGTGGCCGCCATCTCGGCGATCGTCGCCGTCGGAGGTGGCCTGGGCATCGTGCTGGCCGGCCCGATCGTCAGCACGCTCGACTACCGCTGGCTGTTCTGGATCCCGATGGTGGTGGTCGGGCTGACCGCGGTGGCCGCGCACCTGTTCGTGCCCGAGTCGCCGGTCCGTACCCCCGGTCGGATCGACTGGCGCGCCACCCTGCTGCTCTCCGGCTGGCTGGTCGCCCTGCTGCTGCCGATCAGCCAGGGTGCCGCCTGGGGCTGGACCTCCACCCGGGTGCTCGGTCTGCTCGCGCTCGCCGTGGTGCTGCTGGTCGGCTGGCTGGTCACCGAACTGCGGTCGACGAACCCGCTGATCGACATGCGGATGATGCGCCTGCCCGGCGTCTGGACCACCAACCTGGTCGCCCTGCTCTACGGCGCGTCGATGTTCTCCGTGTACGCGTTCCTCCCCCAGTTCGTGCAGACCCCGACCATCGCCGGCTACGGCTTCGGGGCCAGCATCAGCCAGGCCGGTCTGCTCATGCTGCCGATGCTCGTGGCGATGTTCGTCGCCGGCATCGTCGCCGGCCGACTCCAGGCCGTCTTCAGCGCGAAGGCGCAGCTCGCCACCGGCGCCACCTTCAACGTGGCCGCCTCCGCGATGCTCGCCGGCGCGCACGACACCCGCTGGGAGGTCGCCGCCGCCGGTGGTCTGGTCGGCCTCGGCATCGGCCTGGCGTTCGCGTCCATGGCCAACCTGATCGTCGCCAGCGTGCCGGCCAGCCAGACCGGCGTGGCGACCGGCATGAACGCCAACATCCGCACCATCGGCGGCGCGATCGGCGCAGCGGTGGTCAGCGGCGTGATCACCGCGCACCCCCAGGCCAACGGCCTGCCCCGGGAAGCCGGCTTCACGACGGGGTTTCTCGTCCTCACGGCGATCGCCGTGGCCGCCGCGCTCGCGGCCCTCGCCGTCCCGTCCGCCCGGCGGGCGTCGGCCGGTCGCCGGCCGTCCGCCGCGACGATCGTCGAGTCGGAGCTAGCCGGCGAGTTCGCCACGATGCCGGCGACCCGCTGACGAATCGTGTCGAGGCCCGGGTGGTTCGCCACCCGGGCCTCGACGTCTGCCGGAGTACGCTGGCCGTCTTCTTGCCTCATTGACCTCGGGATGCGCCCATGTCCGACCTGCTGACCGCCGACCGCATCGAGGAGATCGGTGCGCTCGGCTTCGAGAGCCCCGACCCGGCCGCGCTCGTCGCCGAACTGGTGAGCGCCGTCGACGAGGGGCGGGTGGCGGATCCCGCCGACACCGGCTACGCCCTGCTGGTCGCCGTGGACATCCTGGAACAGGCCGGTGACCTGGCCGACGCGCTCGCCCTGGCCACCCGCGCCATCGCTGAACAGCCGGACGACAACGCGTACGCCCGAGCGGTGCGCGGCGGCCTGCTGCTGCGCAACGGCCGCTCCGACGAGGGCATGGCCGAGCTGACCGCCCTGCGTCCGCTGCTGGAGACCGACCCGGCAGCGGTCTACCTGATCGACGAGCTGGCCGAGTCCGGCCGCGGCGACACGGCGGTGGAGTGGCTCACCGGCGCGCTGGACGCCATCCTGGAACGGACCCGGACCCAGCAGCACGCCTCCGAGGACGCCCAGGACGAGGCCGCCGCGATGATCTACGGCCTGGCCCAGCGGCGGCACGACCTGCGCGAGGAGCAGGGCCTCCCCCACGACGAGTACGACAACCTCGCCGACCGGTTGCGCGCCGCGAGCAACCACGCCCTCGATGCCCTGGACGACGGTCCGGCGACGCTGCTGTTCTGGCCGAAGGCGGAGTTCGACGCCCTGCTGGTGCGGTGGCCGGCGATGGCCGACAGCCACCCGCCCACCTGGGACGAGCACCGCATCACTGTCGAACGTGCCCTCGTCGAGACGTCCGCGCGAGGCGGCACCGACCTGGGCCTGGTCAACGGCACCGTCGACGGTCTGGCGGCCTTCGCGGAACGCGCCGGCAGCGACCCCACCGACGAGGAGACCCTCGACGAGTACGCCGACAGCCTCGACGACGCGGGCATCACCTCATGGCCGCCGGGCCGCAACGACACCTGCTGGTGCGGCTCCGGCGCCAAGTACAAGAAGTGCTGCCTGCCCCGCTCGCGCGGCTGAGCTATTGCGGGACGGCGCTATTACGGGACGGCCACCGCGGCGTCACGCCGTTAGGCTCGTCGTATGACGACTGCCGGACAGCACGAGACGATCGAGGACAGCCCGGTCGGCTGGGTCGCCAGCCACATCCGGCGCTACGTGCAGACCGACGGCGCGGACGGGGGCACCTTCCACGGCGTACCCTCGCTGCTGCTCACCACCCGCGGACGCCGATCGGGCAAGCTACGCCGCACGGCCCTGATGTACGGGCGCGACGGCGACAACTACGTGCTGGTGGCGTCGAACGGTGGTGCGGCCAAGCACCCCGCCTGGTACCTGAACCTCAGCGCCGACCCGGCGGTGGAGATCCAGGTCGACGCCGAGCGGATCACGGGCCGGGCCCGGACCGCGACCGGCGAGGAGCGCGCCCGGCTGTGGCCGGTGATGACGAAGGTCTTCTCGACGTACGCCCGCTACGCGAAGGGGACCGACCGCGAGATCCCGGTCGTCGTCATCGAACGCGAACCCGTTAGCGATTGATGCCTTTCAGTGCCAGCGAGGGCTAGGGTGACCGTAGGCAAGCACCCCACTCCAACAAGGAGGCCGTCGTGCGCCGCATCATCACCGCTACTGCACTACTCGGGCTGACACTCCCCGTCATGCTGGGGCCGACGTCGGCGAGCGCGGCCAGCACCGTCGAGGTCACGTCGGCGAAACTCGTCGCACGCGGCGTCGCTGTTGACATCACCCTCACCATAAACTGCGATGCCGGTCGATCCGGTGGCGTGGAACTGAGTCTGCGTCAGCGCTCCGGCAACAACGTCGCGTACGGCAGCAGCTCGACGCCCCTCACCTGCACCGGAGCAGCGCAGGCCGTGACCGGCCGGGTGTACGCGGAGACCGGCGGCTTTGCCTTCAACCGGGGCGTGGCGCTCGCCACCGCGATCATCGGGCTGTGTAGCGAGGTCGAATGCGACTACTCGCCGCGCTTCGAGGACGAGGTCCGCGTCACCCGCTGATGCCCGTTCCCGCCGCCACCGCCGTTGCGCGACGTCGTGCGCATCGTCATCCCCGCGAGCCCGGGCACCCTCTCGGCGGTTCGGAGGATTTCGGGACGTAGCCTAGGCGGTTGAAGCGAAAGAACCACCAAGAGCGATGGCCTCGGGGCTTACCCGTTCTCTGCGCGTTGGACTCGGCGCCTCGGCAGCACTCTGGTCTCGGAACGCAGGAGACAGACCGCTGGCGCTGGGCGTAGCGGCTGCTGCTTGGCTTGGTACTGCGGGTCGCAAGGTGACGCCGGCTGCCGCGGGTGGCTGGTGGATTACGCTGCCACCACCCGGGGTCAGTTTCCCAGCGCTCGGACCTTGGCGATCGTCTCCTGCACGTGTTGCTTGGCCGGGTCGCCACCCTGGGACGCCTGCGCAAGCGCCTGACGGTACGAATCGATCATGCCGACCAGTGGACCGGCGGCCACACCTTCCAGCGCACCGGCGACGAGTGCTCGCGCTTCGGCCGCGTCCTGGGCTGCCGCCGCCGTCTTGGCCTTCGCCTCGTCCAGCTTCTGCGACGCCGCCGCCAGTCTCGCGATGATCTGTGCTGCGCTCACGCGTACCTCCCCGTGGTCGACCATCGCCTCCGCCACCGCACCGGCAGAGACCACATGGGAGCGTACGAGATCTGCGCACCCAGCGCGACCGGCCGCTCGCTCCCCCGTCACCATGGTGGCGGTGGTCGCCCCCCACCAGCAGCTCCGGCAAAGTGTGCCGACCGAACCCCGACCAAGTCTCTTGGTGACCGAGATCTTGGACAGTTTCCGTCCGCACGGAACGGAAACTGTCCAAGATCTAGAGTAAAACCACGAGATTGGGACGCTTCAGCGCTCAGCGACGAACACCCCGACGCCACCAACGCCTTCCACCAAGCCCTCGATCTTGAGCGCGTTGATGGCCTGACGAACGACGATCGCCGAGACGTCGTGCTGACGGCACAGTTCAGATGTCGAGGGCAGCTTGTCGCCCGGCGCAAGTTCGCCGGACTTGATCTGAGCGCGGATGCCGTCGGCGATCAGCGCCCACTTCGCTTTGGCGGGCATTGGTGTCTCCCAGGTCTGCCCTGCCATTCGATCACGATGGAACGCTACGACGCGACCGGGCGCGACGTCGACCCGGCGCTGGCCGAGGCGCTGGTGTGGGCGGCGCTCGGTGAGCGTCCTCCCGTGCCCCACAACGCGGCGGCGATGGTCGCGCGGACGGTGCTGCTGCTCGGCCTGCTCGAAGACGAAGGTCTGACCGACCGCGAACTCGACGAAGTCCTGGTGGCCGCCGCACTCGCCGCCGACGACTCGAAGCACGGCACGGATCCCCAGCAGCTAGGCGCACCGACCGGATCCGACCGGCGGTGAGCGCCACCGGGTGGATGATCGACACGAGATAGCCGAAGTCGGGGTGTCCCGCTGGCACGGACACCCCGACTTCAAGAAGCCCGAGTTGATCATGCCCGCCGGCCGGCCGCCAGCGGGCCAGGCCGTCGACCCGCCGGCGGGCCAGGCGACGGGCCAGGGCGGCGGGCCAGGGCGGCGGGCCAGGGCGGCGGACCAGGCGGCGCGCTACGCCGACGGCGGGCCGTTCTGTGCCCGGGTGATCAGGTCGTGCAGGGGCTTGGTGCCGCTGCCGACCATCACACCTGTCACGACGGCGTCGACCCAGACCGCGACCCCGTTCCAGTCGCCGCCGGCGACCGCGTGCAGGACGTAGAACCCGCCAGCGCTCGACGCCACGGTGGCCATCCCGCTGGCGAGGCCCCACGCGACGATGGTGCGGTTCGCCTTCGCCCGCGCGACCTTCGCGGTGGCGACGGCGACCGCCGCACGGTCGGTGTCGGTGGGGCCGCCGATCCGACTGTTCACGTCGGTCACCGTCTGGGAGAGCGCGGCTTCGGCGGCGCGTCCCGGCAGCCACCGCGAGAACGGTTCGAGGATTCGCTCCACCGCTGCGGCGAAGACCAGCAGGGTGAGGAACACACCGGTGGTGTCCTCGGGTTGGATCTTCGCCGCGGACGCGCCGCTGCGCCAGATCGCCCAGCCGGCGACGGCGCCGACGGCGATCAGCCCGAAGCCGGCGACCACCGCTCCCGGACCGGCCTGCTGCGTGGCGGCGACGACCGACTGCGCGGGCTCCTGGTCGGAGCGGGGCGCTGCCGCTTCGGCGTCGACAGTCGGCGCGACGGCGGTCCCGCCCCCTGTCGACAGCGGCTCACGGTAAGTGGACGTGTTTACCTGCAACGTTCTGACCAACCTTTCGACCTACCGCTCGCCGGGGGTCGCCGCACCCCCGGGCCGCTCAGAGGCGGGCACCCGGGCGTGACGAACCGGTGTCCGAGGCGAGCGGATGACGCACCTGCTGCGCTCGGGGCGCGAGACTACGGCCCCCGGCGAACACAGTGGACCACCGGGGTGGGCGGTAACCGGCATGATCGACACGGGTTGCAGGATGTCGAGGTGTCCCGCCGGCTTGGACACCGCGATCTCCGGGAAGCCGAGTGGATCGTGTGCGAGGCCAGCCGGGCGGGGTCAGCGCAGGCCGCGCACCATCAGCAGGTAGGCGCAGTAGGCCATCGGCACCACCAGAAAGCAGATCAGGAACCCGAGCGGCAGGTACCGCGGTGGGGTGCCGGCCACCATGGCGGGCCGCCCCCACCGGCCCAGCACCAGGTACCCGCCGAAGAACGCCACCGCCGGCAACCCCGCGCAGATCCACGCGCCGAGGGTGAACCCGTCGACCAGGCCGACCCCGGAGGCGAGCACCAGCATCAGCACGAGCACCCCGGCGGCGGCCCCGCACCCGGCGTAGACGGCGACCGCGCGGGCAAGCGGCGACCACGTCGGCAGCAGCGCCGGCCGCTGCGCCAGCAATTCCGCCTGCTGGCCGTGCCGGTCGGCCTCGTCGGCCATCCGCCGGGCCAGCTCCAACTCCACCACCGGGTCGGCCACCGCCGCACGCTGCGCGGGCACCCCGCCGCCCGCCGGGCTCACCGCCGTCGGCAGCGCCAGCCGCGCCTCCCCCGCCGGCAGCCGGGGGTACGCCCCGACCCCCGACCGCCCCGGCGCGCCGGCTGCGCCGTCGGGTTCCCCGTCCCCGGTTCCGGGCACGGTCGGAGCGCCGGCAGCGGAGGGCGGGGCGGGCCAAGCGGTCGTCTCGCCCGACTTCCCCGTCTCCTGACCCGCGCCGGGGCCAGGCCAGGCGGCGGTCCCACCCGGCGATCCCGTCCCCGGACCGGCGTTCGGGTCGGGAGGAGCGGCGGGTGGTTGGTCGATGCCGATGGCTCGGCCGAGCTGGTCGAGGCGCTGCCCCTGGGCGGTCAGCCGCTGCTGGAGGTAGTCCGCCGCGGCGTGCAGGTCACGGCGGCGCGCGGACTCGGCGGCGGCGTGCTGTTGGCCGGCGTGGTGCTGCGCGGAGAGTTGTCGGGCCAGCGCCGCGTACTCCTCGAAGGACACTGTCACCGCTCCCCGTCCGATTCGGGCCCGTCGCCGACGAACGGCACGATCAGCCGGATGCGCTGGTCGTGCCTGTCGATCAGCAGCGCCCGGTCGGGGCGGGGCGTGTAGGCGAGGTCGTGCGCTCCGAGGTGCAGGGCCAGCTCGGCGCCGGGCACGTTGAGCGCGACCAGGCAGGCGACGTCGTCACGGTTCTGGGTGCCGCCGAGGTCGTCGGCGAGCCGGCGCAGCCCTCGCCACCAGCCGAGCAGGTGCACGCCGTGCCCGGGGCCCTGGCGCAGGACGGTCCGCAGGTCGTCCAGGCCGGAACGGAAGGTGCCCGGGTCGCTGGCCCCGAGGACGGGCGCGGCGGCGTCCACGCCGAACACCACCAGGTACTCGCGGCCTGCGGGTTCGGCGGCCAGCGCGGCGATCCGGTCGCGCAGCCCGGTCGCGTCGAGGCGGCGCACCGGGTGGCCGGCGGCGCGCAGCACGGCTTCGGTGTCGTCGGCGACCGGGTCGGCGGCACCGACCAGGCAGGCGAGCTGGAACCGGACGTCGCCGGGGGTGTGCTGGCGGGCCAGGCTGAGCGTGGCGGCGCGCAGCACGTCCGCGCCGGTCGGGGCGGTGCCCACCACGGCGAGGTGCCGGCCGGGGGTGGTGTCCATCAGGAACAGTGCGGTGGTGCCGTGCACGTCGACGGTCCGGCCGACCAGGGCCATCGGGCGTCGACCACCGGGGCGCAGCCCGGCGAACGTGCTGTCGTCCTCGATCCGCGCGGCCTCGTACCCCTTGAAGACCGCCGGTGCGCGCGAGCCCGGCGGGCGGGCCTGCCACAGCTCGTGGCGCAGCGCGGCGAGGTCCGCCGCGGCGGCATGGGCGTCGGGGAAGCGCAGCACAGTGTCGGCGCCCACCGCCCCGGCAGCGGTGTTGACCACCGCGGAGCCGATCGGCAGGGCCGCTGCGGTGTCGTTGAGCTGGTCGAGCACCCCACCGCCGCCGGGCAGCGCCACCCGCAACGCGAACTGCCCGAAGATCGCCTCGGCCCGCCCGTAGAGGGCTTCGATGCCGGTCATGCTCTGGCTGGCCAGCACCAGGTGGATGCCGTACGAGCGGCCCTTGCGGGCCAGCTCCTCGAGCAGGTCGACGGACTCACGGGCCAGCGCGTCGTTGCCGGCGAGCAGCACGTGGAACTCGTCGATGACCGTCACGATGCGCGGCAGGGGATTGTCCCGGGGGAGGTCGGCGAGCTTGGTGACCCCGTGCCGTTTGAGCGCGGTGGCCCGGCGCTGCGCTTCGCGGCGCAGCTCGCGCAGCACCGCCAGGCCGTACTCGCGGTCGGACTCGATGCCGACGGCACGCGCGTGCGGCAGCCAGGACGGGTCCCGGCTGGTGGGCACGAACTCGGTGAAGCTCACCCCCTCCTTGAAGTCGAGGAGGTAGAGCTGCAACTCGCCCGGCGAGTAGCGGGCGGCCAGCCCGTAGAGGACGTCGAGCAGGAAGACGGTCTTGCCGGCGCCGGTGCGCCCGCCGACCAGCCAGTGCGGGGTGGCGTCGTCGAAGGCGAGCGTCAGCGGGGTGTCGGCGGCCGCACCACCGCCGGCCCGGCCGATCACCGTCCGCAGACCGTTGCCGGCGGACTCGGCCCAGCGTCGTTCGGGCAGCAGGTCGGTGAAGGGCAACGCGTCGGCGCGGCGGGTGGCCGCGCCGAGGTGCTCGGCGAGCGCGCGTACCGAGGCGGGCGGCGGGTCGCCGTCGAGCAGCACGGGTGCGGCGAGCCCGCTGCCGTCGGCGCTGAACGGGGTGCCGGGCGGGTCGCCGACGTGCGCGTACCCCTGGTGGAGCTGGACCGCTGTGGTGCCGCCGAGCGGCGGCGCGGTCTCGCCGGGCTGCCGGGACGGGTGGCCGGCGAGCAGCACGCACACGGCGGCGGCCGGGCCGGCGTGGGTGAGCGCGGCGAGCCGGGCCAACTCGCGCGGCGGTGGTGCGGCGGTGGCGACCACCACAAGCAGGCGGCGAGCGGCCGGCCGGCCGTGCTGGGCGGCGCGGGCGTGCTGCTCGGCGGCGTCCAGCAGTGCCGCCACCTCGGCCTCGCCGGTGGCCGGCGGGTCGAGCACCCCGGCGTCGAGCAGTGGGCGCAGCGGGCCGAAGGTGGCGCCGAGCGCGGCGGTGTCGATGCCGGCGACCCGGACCTGACCGGGCGGCGCGGTGGCGACCAACCGCAGCACCAGAGCCCGCAGCAGCCCGGCGACCTGCGGGTCCCGGGCGTCGGTGTCGAGGGCCAGGTGGTGGCCACCGCCGAGCGGAACCAGCACCGGGAAGCCGCCGTTCGAGGTGGACGCCTCGCCGATCCGCACCGCGGCCGGCTCGTCAGTCAGCGGCGTGACGCCCGGGGCGGGCGTCGCCAGGGCGGCGCCGAGGCGGGCGAGGCGGGCCACCAGGTCGTCGGCGCCGACGGGCGCGGCGGCGGTCGGTGCCGCCCCCAGGGCGCCGCGGGCAGTGTCCAGGTGCGCCCGAGCCGCCCGGTGGGAGTTGACCGCCTGCCCGTACGCCGACGCGAGCCTGCCCACCCTCTGCCCCCAACGCCACGGCCGCCTGGTCCCAGGAACCCTAACGGACGCCGGCGGCACCCGGACAGTCCTGCCAGGACGTGTCCCGCCGGGTTGGTCAGGCGGGACCGCACACCGCCGGGCCGGACGCGTCGGCCGCCCCGCACCGGAACACCTCCACCGGCGCCGTCGACACGTCGGGCACCTGCTCCACCCGCATCAGGGCCAGCCGTTTGTCGACCGGCTCCCCCGAGTCGGGCGTGAACCGGATCAGCCCGGCCACCCCCGGGTAGCCCTGCCCGGCGTTCTGCCGGAGCACCTCGGCGTGCACGCCCACCGGGTTGACCGAATCCGGTTCCCAGCGTTGCCGGGGGTTGGCGGGGTGCAACCGGGCGGCGAGGCTCTCCACCGCCCGGACCATCATCATCGACGCGTCGTAGGCGAGGCTGACCCGCTCGCCGACCTGCTCCTCGGAGCCGGGCCGGCAGCGGGGCGGGTCGAGCAGGTCGTCGGCCTGGATCCAGGACAGGAAGCTGGCCCGGGCGTCGTCGCGCCGGTCCTGGGCGGCCCGCAGCAGCGCGCAGGTGGCCAGGGACGCCTTGGAGACGTACGTGACGGGCAGGTTGCCGGGCGCGGCGGCGCGCAGCCCCGGGTTGGCCATGTACCTGTTGACCGAGTCGTCGGCGACGAGGTGTCGGGGTGGGTTGCCGCCGCACTCGCGCAGCGCCCGCAGGAAACCGTCGAACTCCGACCACCGGCCGGCGTAGAAGAGCAGCCCGGGGTAGCCGCACTCGTCGGTCAGCCGCTGCCCGGTGCTCCACTCGTCGAGGCGGGTGATGCGGGGGCCGAACTGTTTGCGGAGATCGTCGACGAGGGTGCCCACGTAGAGGTCCTCGGTGAGCGAGCTGCCCTCCAGGAAGGTGTAGAAGACGTGCGCCTCGTCGACCTTCAGCACCTGCCGGGCGTACGTGTCGACGAGCTTCACCTGATCCTTGTTCGGCGCGGAGATCTGCAGGTAGAGGCGGGAGTTGGCGTCCATCTTGTCGGCGGAGAGCGTCGGGGCCAGCACCGGCAGGCCGACCCGGTTCAGGTCGCGCAGCGCGCGGGCGGTGCTGCTCCGGCTCTCCACCAGCCCGACCACGCCGAGCACCGTGGGGTCGTCCCGGGCCAGCTCGGCCAGCATCGCCACGGCCCGGTCGGCGTAGGTCATCTGCCGGCCGCCGTTGGCCACCACGATCCGCAGCAGCGCCGCACCGCCCGCGCCGGCCGACTCCTTCAGCAGCGCGTACTGGGCGGTGGCCATGCCTTCGAGCTCCTCCCGCTCGGAGACGTACGACTCCTCGTCCGCGCGGGTCAGATTGCCGGTCAACGTGCCCAGGTAGACGAGGGTCAGGAGGGGCCGTCGTCGCTCGCTGCGCTGCCAGACCTCCTCGGCGGCGCGGTTCTGCGCGAAGATGCGCTTTTGGACGGTGCGCAGCCGCTCCTGACCGGGGTCGTTGTTGAACACCTGCCTGGCGCTGTCGCTGTAGCCGACACACTCGCCGCTGCCCATCACCTCGACCGACACCTGGCCGGTCAACGAGGGGTGACAGCCCAGCCCCCACCGGCTCGTCACCCAGAGGCCGAGCGTCGCCACCAGCACCAGAGCGAGCGCCGTCGGCAGGAAGCGCCGCGACCACCACGGCGGGTCGGGCGCGGAGAAGGGCCGCAGGCCGCCACGGGACGGTGGGCCGGTGTCGGTCTCGTCGGGCCGCAACGCCACCAGCCAGGTGGCTGGGCGGCGCAGCCGGCGCATCTCCGGCAGCGCCCCGGCCCACTCGTCGTACGCCTCGTCGGCCTCGGTCAACGGGTGCGGCTCGGGCAGGTCCGGTGGCGGTTGCCCGCCGGACGCGACAATGAGCAGCGGGTCGTTGCGGCCGGTCTCGGTGCGGACGTCACCCACGAGGCAGACCAACTCGCCGCCGACGTTGCCGGGGGCGACGTGGTCGAGCAGCAGCGCCGGGTACGCGGTGCGCCGCCAGTCCGACGGACGCCACGGCCGACGGCGGTACGCCTGCCGCAGGTCCTCCAGGAACGCGTGCAGCAGCAGCTTGTTGACCTGGTCGGGTTGCTCCCCGTCGCGCCAGCCCGCGGTGAGGCGCTCGGCAAAGCCGAGGAAGGTGACCGACTGCCGGGGCGCCAGGTACTGCTGGCGCATGAACCAGTTGTAGTGCCGACCGAGGACCGGCACCCGACCGGAGACGGCGGCCCGGAAGACCACCCCCGGCACGGCGCGACGGACCAGCCAGAGCAGCACCTGCGAGACGATGCTGACCGCGTCGCCGCCGGAGGGCAACGCCTCAGGCGTACGCGGGCCCCGGCGGTCGCGCAGGCGGCGGACCAGGGCGGCGCGACTGTCGTCGGCGTCGACGCCCGCGGTGAGGCTCTGCTGCATCAGCCAGTCGGCGAGCGGGTAGTGCCGGAAGCGCAGCCGGGCGGCGCCGAACGCCTCCAGGGAGAGCTGCCGGTGCAGCTCCCGCAGCAGCGCCGGCACGTCCCCGGCGCCGGGCGGCGCGTCGGCGTCCAGCACGGCGTGCGGGACCCGCCGCCGGGGGCCCTGGCCGAGGAACCGGCGCAGCGGCAGCATCAGGTCCGCGGTGTCCGAGCGGACCAGCCACAGCAGCGGCAGCCGACGGTCACCACGACGGGGTCGCCGCAGCAGCCGGGCCAGCAGCGCGAACAACTCCAACCCGCCGGGTGGCAGCCGCTCCCGGCCGGCGGTGGGCTGCCGCTGGCCGATCAACTCCCGGTTGGGCACCTCCGACCGACGCACGCGTCACCTCCGATGCACACAGTGTCACCTTGCGGTGCAACATACGCCAGAGATCGACCGACGACCGGCCGACGAGGTTCACAGTTGTCGATTAGGTTGACGTGGCGAACACCCGATGGAGGGAGTCCACCCCGTGCGACGAGTCCTCACGGCGGCCACCACCGCCCTGACCCTCACCACCGCCGGCACCATGCTCGCCGGCACCCCCGGCCAGGCAGCCCCGACGGCCTGGGGCCGTCCGGTCGTCTCCGCAGCGCCGCAACCCGGCGCGCCCGGACTTGGCGACAGCTACTTCCCCGACTACGGCAACGGCGGTTACGACGTCGGGCACTACGACGTCCGGCTGCGCTACGAACCGGCCACCGACCGGCTCACCGGCACCACCACCATCCTCGCCACCGCCACCCAGGACCTCTCGACGTTCAATCTGGACTTCCTGCTTGACGTGGAGTCGATCCGGGTCAACGGCTGGGCGGCGACCACCAGCACCGCGGGTACGCACGAGGTGGTGGTCACCCCGGCCCGCACGGTGACCAAGGGTCAGCAGCTCACCATCGTCGTGCGCTACTCCGGCGTCCCGTCGGAGGCCCTGGTCGACGGTTACACCGGCTGGACGCGTACCGACGACGGCGCCCTCGCGGTCAACGAGCCCGAGTCGGCGTGGTGGTGGTTCCCGAGCAACGACCACCCGTTGGACAAGGCCACCTACGACATCTCGGTGTCGGTGCCCACCGGCGTCGAGGTGATCAGCAACGGCGTGCAGCCGACGCCACCGCTGGCCGAGGCCGGCAACCGCACCCGGTGGAGCTGGCGGACGACCTCCCCCACCGCCACCTACCTGGCATTCCTGGCCATCGGTCAGTACGACATCGTCACCGACACCAGCCCGGGCGGTCAGCCGGTGATCAACGCGTACAGCACCTCGCTGGGCGCGCGCGGGCCGGCGGCGCGGGCCAGCATCGGGCGCACCGCCGAGATCCTCGACTGGGAGAGCGGGCTCTTCGGCCCGTACCCGTTCGAGGCGCAGGGCGGCGTCGCCGGGCCGGTGGACGGCATCGGGTTCGCGTTGGAGACGCAGACCCGGCCGGTGTACGGGCCAGGCTTCTGGGATGGCGGCGCCAACACCTACGTGGTGGCCCACGAGAACGCCCACCAGTGGTTCGGCGACTCGGTCTCGGTGGCCGAGTGGCGCAACATCTGGCTCAACGAGGGTTTCGCCTCGTACGCCGAGTGGCTCTGGTCGGAGGAGCAGGGCGAGGGCACCGCGCAGGAGATCTTCGACTTCGCCTATGCCGGCTACGGGGCCAACCAGGGGTTCTGGCAGGTGCTGCCCGGTGACCCGGGCGCCGGCCGGATCTTCCACCCGGCGGTCTACGACCGGGGCGCGATGACCCTGCACCAGCTACGGCTGGCCGTCGGCGACGACGCGTTCTTCGAGATCCTGCCGGCGTGGACCGCCGAACACCGGTACGGCAACGGCACGATCGAGCAGTTCCAGGCCCTGGCCGAGCGGATCTCCGGACTGGACCTGGACGACCTGTTCACCGCCTGGCTGTTCACCGCCGGCCGACCCGAGCTGGCCACCACGGCCCGCAAGGCCGCCCCGCCGACCGAGCCGAAGTCCTGGGACAAGATCCGCGAGGCCCACAATCTGATGTCGCACTAGCCCCACCCGCCCGCGTCGATCATGGAGTTGTGGTGCCTCACATATCAGGCAAGGGCACATCTTCTGCCCACCACAACTCCATGATCGACCGGCAGGGCGTCGCGCGGCCCGGCGCCGGCGGCGGGGTTACCGGGTTGCGGCTTCGACGGCGCGGATGTGCCGGTACGCGAACCAGAGCGGCGGGAACGCCCCCACCGCGAAGGACAGGTCGACGAGCGTCCAGAACCAGGGGATGTCCCGGATCGGGCCGCAGATCAACGCCAGCGGGACGATGCCCGCGCAGGCGATCATGCCGACCTGCACCACCCAGACGTTGCGCACCGGGTCGCGCAGCGGCCCCCAGAACGCCACCGCCAGCACCAGGTGGGCAAAGGCCAGCCAGTCGGTGCCGTAGAGCAGGAACGGGTAGTCCTCGCCGGCCGTCACGAGCCCGGTGTGCACCCGCTCGATCCAGGCGACCAGTGCGGGCACGTGGTCGGCGAGCGGATCCAGTACGCGCAGCAGCCAGCGCACCTCGATCTCCAGCGGAAACGCGGTGACACCACTCAGGAAGAGCCCGATCAGCACGACCCACAGCCACCGGCGAGTTCGCCGCAGGCGCTCCTCAATGTCCATGATCGCAGCGTAACGATGATCTTCGTGTCATCCTGCCCCGGAAGTGGGCCGGCGAGGCGTGAGCGCCGTCTCAGCGGTTCGGCACCGGCCCGGCGGTGGCCAACTCCCGGAGCCGCACCCCGCTCGACCGCACCGCACCGGCTTCGGCGGGCACGATGACGCAGACCGCACCTGTGGGCCGGACGATGCGGGCGGCCCGGAACGCCGCTCGTCGTACCGGATGGCGGGGTCGCGGCACGACGAGCGCGAGGGTCGCGGCGCGGCCACGCTCGCGGTCCAGGGCGACGCCCGCGGCGACGGTGGCGATCGCCGCGACGGATCCGGCGAGGACGAGCGTCTGCCGGGGGCCGGCGTGTTCGGCGAGCCAGCCGAGCAGCGGAGCGCCGACCGCGGCGGAGACCGAGCCGGTGACCGCCAGGGCGGCGAGCACCCGGCCCCGCATCGCGCCGTCGGTGTCGAGTTGGGCGCGGGTGCCGACTGTGGTGTCGATGACCACGGCGGCGGCGGCGATGGGCAGGATCACCGCGGCGAAGCTCAGGGTGCCGGGTGCCAGCCCGGCGACGATCTGCAACCCGCTGGCGAGCAGGCCCGCGACGACGAGCGTCCGGTAACCGAGGGATCGCCGCCGGGCCGCGACGAGCGCGCCCACCACCGTTCCGACGGCGAACACGGTCGACAGCAATCCGTACCCGGAGGCACCGGCGTCAAGCGGCCCGGCGCTCATCGCGGCCATGGTCACCTGGTAGTTGCGGCCCAGGCTGCCGAGCACGAACGACAGGGCGAGCGCGACGAGCAGCACCGGCTGCCCGCGCAGGTAGGCGAACCCGGCCCGTACGCCGCTGCGGGTCGCGCCGGCGGCGCTCACCGCCACGCCCGCCACCGCCCCGGGGCGGACGGCGAAGAGCGCGACCACCACGGCGGCGAAGCTCGCCGCGTTGATGCCGAACAGCAGGGCGGGGCCGACGGCGGCCACCACCACGGCACCGAGACTCATGCCGAGGATGCGGCCGGCGGAGTTGGTGAGCGAGCCGAGCGCCAGGGCGTTGCCGAGGGTCTCCCGGTCGACCAGGGACGAGGCCCAGCGGCCCATCACCGGACCTTCGATGGCCGAGACGGCACCGGTGACAAGCGAGATCGCGAAGATCAGCGGCAGTCCGCCGACCCCGGTCAGGGCGACCGCCCCCAACCCGGCGGCGAGCAGCGCGTGGGCCACCTGGGCGGTGATCAGCAACGGGCGGGCCGGCAGGCGGTCGGCAAGCACACCGCCCCAGACGCTGAGCAGCAGGGTGGGTGCCGCCTGGAGCAGCACGGCGAAGCCCATGGACGTCGCCGAGCCGGTCTCCTTCAGGACGTACCAGTTGACCCCGAGGACCTGCATCCAGGTGCCGATGACGGAGACGAAGCCGGCGAGCGCCCAGATCCGGTAGTTGCGGTGGCGCAGCGCGGCGAAGGTGGCACCCGTGGCCACGACGAACCTCCAGCGATCGGCAGCATGATCATTCAGGCCGATCGCGGCGCGGTTCGGCAGCCGACAAGTCTTGCCGGCTTAAACCTCTTTGCCCACCTTTGTGAGCGTCTTCACCAGCGGGAATGTCCGGTCGGTGCGGTGGCGGACCTACCGCACCGACCGGACGCCCACGACTCAGCGAGCAGCGAGGGCCTGCGCGGCCGGGCCCACCGGGGCCGGCAACACGCCGACACCGCCCAGGTAGCCGTGGATGGCGGCGGCTGCCGCGCGCCCCTCGGCGATGGCCCAGACGATCAGCGAGGCGCCCCGGTGCATGTCACCGGCCACGAACACCCCGTCGGCGTCGGTCTGCCAGTCGTCGCGGGCGTCGACCGCGCCCCGCGGGTTGCGGGCCACGCCGAACTGCTCCAGCAGCGGCTGCTGCTCGGTGCCCTCGAAACCGATCGCCAGCAGCACCAGATCCGCCGGAAGCTCCCGCTCGGACCCCGGCACCACGGTGACGATGCGCCGGCCGTCGCGCTTCTCGACGGTCACCTCGGCGATCCGCACCGCCCGCACCTGGCCGGTGCCGTCGTCCACGAACTCCTGCACCGCCGCGGCGAAGACCCGCTCGCCACCCTCCTCGTGCGCCGGGTAGCTGCGCAGCACCCACGGCCAGGTCGGCCACGGGTCGCGGGCCTCGTCGCGCTCCTGCGGCGGCTCCGGGTACAGGTCGAGCTGGTGCACGCCCGCCGCGCCCTGGCGGTGCGCGACACCGAGGCAGTCGGCCGCCGTGTCGCCGCCACCGATGATCACCACGTGCTTGCCGGCCGCGTCGATCGGGGTGCCGTCCGGCAGCACCGCCCGCGCCAGCCGACGCTCGGCGGCCTCCTCGGTGGTCGCGGTGGCGACCGCCCGATTCGCCGCGACCAGGTGTGCCATCGCCTGGTGTACGCCCCGAAGCGCCCGCCCCGGGGTCTCCGGGGTGTCCCGGCCCTGCAACGCCCCAGCGGCGAGTAGCACCGCGTCGTGCTCGGCGCGCAACTGCTCGGCGGTGACGTCCACCCCGACGTTCACGCCGGTACGGAAGCGCACCCCCTCGGCGGTGAGCTGGGCCAACCGGGCATCGATGTGCCGCTTCTCCAACTTGAAGTCGGGGATGCCGTACCGGAGCAGGCCACCGATCGCGTCGTCGCGCTCGTACACCGTCACCGCGTGACCGGCGCGGGCCAACTGCTGGGCGGCGGCGAGGCCGGCGGGCCCGGAGCCGACGACGGCGACCGACCGGCCCGACGGCGCCGGCACCGGGCGCGGGGTGAACCCCCGCGCCGCGGCGGCGTCGGCGATCTCCACCTCGACCTGCTTGATGGTCACCGGTTGACCGCCGGAGATGCCGAGCACGCAGGCCGCCTCGCAGGGCGCCGGGCAGAGCCGGCCGGTGAACTCCGGGAAGTTGTTGGTGGCGTGCAGCGACTCGATCGCGGCGTCCCAGTTGCCGGTGCGGACCCAATCGTTCCAGTCCGGGATGCGGTTGCCCAACGGGCAGCCGTCGTGGCAGAACGGGATGCCGCAGTCCATGCACCGGGTGGCCTGCTCACGGATCAACTCCTCGCCGGCCGGCGGGTACACCTCCCGCCAGTCGCTGATCCGCACCGGCACCGGGCGGCGGGCCGGCAACCGCCGGTCGTAGCGCAGGAAACCGTTCGGGTCAGGCACGTGCCACCTCCTGGGCAGCCACCCGCGGCGCGGGCGGCACCGGCGCGACCGGCGCGCTCAGCGCGCCCATCACCGCGTCGTCGACGTTGCGGCCGGCGGCTTCGGCGGACCGCATGATCTCCAGCACCCGGCGGTAGTCGCGAGGGATCACCGCGGTGAACTCGGCGACGGCCTCCGGCCACCGCTTGAGCAGCTCCTCGGCGACCGCCGACCCGGTCTCGGCCACGTGCCGTTGGACCAGCTCGTGCAGGAGCGACTGCTCCTGATCGCCGAGCGGCATCAGGTCGACCAGCTCCGCGTTGACCCGGGCCCGGTCCAGGTGGTGCACGAAGGCCGTACCGCCGGACATGCCGGCAGCGAAGTTCCGGCCGGTCGCGCCGAGCACCACCACCGTGCCGCCGGTCATGTACTCGCAGCCGTGGTCGCCGACGCCCTCGACCACCGCGACCGCGCCGGAGTTACGCACCGCGAACCGCTCCCCCACCCGGCCGCGCAGGAAGACCTCGCCCGCCGTGGCCCCGTACAGGATGGTGTTGCCGGCGATGATCTGGTCCTCGGCCCGCCGTCCGGGCTCGGCGTCCGGGTGGAGGAACGGCGCGGCGGCGTCCGGACGGACGATGAGCCGGCCCCCGGAGAGGCCCTTGCCCACGTAGTCGTTGGCGTCGCCGTGCAGGCGCAGGGTCACCCCGCGCGGCAGGAACGCGCCGAACGACTGCCCAGCCGTGCCGTGCAGCACGAACTCGATGGTGTCCTCGGGAAGGCCGGCGCCGCCGAAGCGACGGGTCACCTCACCGCCGAGCATCGCGCCGACGCTGCGGTGCTCGTTGCGCACCGCCACCTCGACCCGCACCGGAGCGCCCTCGGACAACGCCGGGCGGGCCAACGCGATCAGCTCGTTGTCGAGCGCCTGCTCCAGGCCGTGGTCCTGGGCTCGGACCCCGCGTCGCGCCGTACCGGCGGGCAGCTCCGGCAGGTGCAGGACGGGTGCCAGGTCCAACCCGTGCGCCTTCCAGTGCGTGAGCGCCGGGGCCACGTCGAGCAGCTCGGACTGCCCGATCGCCTCCTCGATCGACCGGAAGCCCAGCTCGGCCAGGTAACCCCGGACCTCCTCGGCGAGGAAGAGGAAGAAGTTCTCCACGAACTCCGGCTTGCCGGTGAAGCGTTCCCGCAGCACCGGGTTCTGGGTGGCGATGCCGACCGGGCAGGTGTCCAGGTGGCAGACCCGCATCATCACGCAGCCCTCGACGATCAGCGGCGCGGTCGCGAAGCCGAACTCCTCCGCGCCGAGCAGCGCCGCGACCAGCACGTCCCGACCGGTCTTGAGCTGGCCGTCGACCTGCACCGTGACCCGGTCGCGCAGCTTGTTGAGCAACAGCGTCTGCTGCGCCTCGGCAAGCCCCAGCTCCCACGGGGTGCCGGCGTGCTTGAGCGAGTTCATCGGGGACGCGCCCGTGCCGCCGTCGTGGCCGGAGATCAGGATGACGTCCGCCTTGAGCTTCGCCACACCTGCGGCGACGGTGCCCACGCCGACCTCGCTGACCAGCTTGACGTGCACCCGGGCCGCCGGGTTGACGCACTTCAGGTCGTGCACCAGCTGGGCGAGGTCCTCGATGGAGTAGATGTCGTGGTGCGGCGGCGGGGAGATCAGACCCACGCCGGGGGTGGCGTGCCGGGTCCGCGCGATCCACGGCCAGACCTTGTTGCCGGGCAGCTGACCACCCTCGCCCGGCTTGGCACCCTGAGCCATCTTGATCTGGAGGTCGTCGGCGTTGACCAGGTATTCGCTCGTCACACCGAACCGGCCGCTGGCGATCTGCTTGACCGCCGAACGGCGGGCCGGGTCGTGCAGCCGCTCGACGTCCTCGCCGCCCTCGCCGGTGTTGGACTTGCCACCGAGACGGTTCATGGCGATGGCGAGCGTCTCGTGCGCCTCCGCCGAGATCGACCCGTACGACATGGCGCCGGTGGCGAAGCGCTTGACGATCTCGGTGGCCGGCTCGACCTCCTCGATCGGCACCGCCGGGCGAACCCCGGTGCGCAGGGTGAACAGCCCGCGCAGCGAGCCGGCCTGCGCGGCGAGCGCGTCGACCTTGGCGGTGTACTGCCGGAAGACGTCGTACTGCCGGGTGCGGGTGGCGTGTTGCAGCAGGAACACCGTCTCCGGGTTGAACAGGTGCAGCTCACCCTCGCGCCGCCACTGGTATTCCCCGCCGACCTCCAACCGGTCGGAGACGGCGGTGCCGGCCGGCGGCCAGGCCAGCGCGTGCCGGGCGGCCACCTCGGTGTGCACGCCCGCGAGACCCACCCCGCCGATGCGGCTGGGGGTGCCCCGGAAGTAGCGCTCGACAAGCCGGCTGTCCAGTCCGACCGCCTCGAAGACCTGCGCACCACAGTACGAGGAGACCGTCGAGATGCCCATCTTGGACATGATCTTCAGGACGCCCTTGCCGAGCGCCTTCGCGTAGTTGCGCACCGCGGTGGCCGGCTCCACACCCGCGAGCGCGCCGGCGGCCTTCACTCGGTCCGGAGCGCCACCCAGCGGCGCGGAGGCCGAGTTATGGCCGTGAGTGAGCATGTCCTCGACCGACTCGAACGCCAGGTACGGGTTGACCGCCGCCGCGCCGTACCCGATCAGCACCGCCGCGTGGTGCACCTCCCGGCAGTCGCCGGACTCGACGATCAGCGCCGCCTGCGTACGGGTCTGCTCGCGGACCAGGTGCTGGTGCACGGCCGCGGTGAGCAGCAGCGACGGAATCGGCGCCAGGTCGGCGTTCGAGTCCCGGTCGGAGAGCACCAGGATGCGCACGCCGTCCTCGATGGCCTCGGAGACGTGCCGGCAGATCTCGGTCAGCCGCGCCTTGATCCCGGCGGCGCCCTCGCGGATCCGGTACAGCCCGGAGACCCGGACCGCCTTGAAGCCGGGCAGGTCACCGTCCTCGTCGATGGAGAGGATCTTGGCCAGCTCGTCGTTGTCGATGATCGGGTGCGGGAGCACGATCTGCCGGCAGCTCGCCGCCCCCGGGTCGAGCAGGTTGCCCTCCGGCCCGATCGTCGACGCCAGGCTGGTCACCAACTCCTCCCGGATGGCGTCCAGTGGCGGGTTGGTGACCTGGGCGAAGAGCTGGTGGAAGTAGTCGTAGAGCAGCCGCGGCCGGGTGGACAGCGGTGCGATCGGAGTGTCCGTGCCCATCGAGCCGAGCGGCTCGGCGCCGGTGCGGGCCATCGGCCCGAGCAGGATCTTCAGCTCCTCCTCGGTGTAGCCGAACACCTGCTGCCGACGCCGCACCGAGTCGTGCGTGTAGACGGTGTGCTCGCGGGCCGGCAGGTCGTCCAGCTCGATCAGCCCGGCGTGCAGCCACTCGGCGTACGGCTGGGCGGCGGCCAACTCGGACTTGATCTCCTCGTCGTGCACGATCCGCCCGGCCACCGTGTCGACAAGGAACATCCGGCCCGGCTGGAGCCGCCCCTTCGCGACCACGTGGGCCGGGTCCAGGTCGAGCACGCCCGCCTCGGAGCCGAGCACCACGAGACCGTCGTCGGTCTGCCACCAGCGCCCCGGGCGCAGCCCGTTGCGGTCCAGCACCGCGCCGACGATCTCGCCGTCGGTGAAGGCCACCGAGGCCGGGCCGTCCCACGGCTCCATCAGGCTGGCGTGGAAGCGGTAGAAGGCACGCTTGGCCGGGTCCATCCCCGGGTCGTTCTCCCATGCCTCGGGGATCATCATGAGCACCGCGTGCGGCAGGCTGCGCCCGGCCAGGTGCAGCAACTCCAGCACCTCGTCGAAGTTCGCCGAGTCGGACGCGGCCGGGGTGCAGACCGGGAAGACCCGCCGGATGTTGCCCGGCACGTTCGGCGAGCGCAGCAACGCCTCGCGGGCCTGCATCCAGTTACGGTTGCCGCGGATCGTGTTGATCTCGCCGTTGTGCGCGATGAACCGGTACGGGTGCGCCAGCGGCCAGGACGGGAACGTGTTCGTGGAGAAACGGGAGTGCACCAACGCGATGGCGCTCTCCACCCGCTCGTCGCGCAGGTCCGGGTAGAACGCCGGCAACTGGTCCGGCGTGAGCATGCCCTTGTAGACCATGGTGCGGCTGGACAGCGACGGGAAGTATGCCGCGACACCCCGCTCGGCGGTCTCCCGTTCGGCCTGCTTACGCAGACAGAACGCCACCCGGTCCAGTTCGATGCCGCGCAGCGGAGAGCCGGCCGGGCCGTCGGGCGCGTCGGTCAGGCGGTGTGCGGCAAGGAAGAGCTGCCGGACCCGGGGCATCGCCGCCAGGGCGGTCTCGCCCAGGTCACTCGGGTCGACCGGGACGTCCCGCCAGCCGAGCACGTCGGCGCCCTCGACGAGCGCGTACTTCTCGACCACCCGGCGCGCACGCGCCTCGGCGGCATCGTCGTCGGGAAGGAAGACCAGCCCCGTGGCGTACTCGCCCGCCGGGGGAAGCGCGACGTCGGCCACCGCACGCAGGAACGCGTCGGGCACCTGGATCATGATGCCGGCGCCGTCGCCGGTGTTTGGCTCCGCGCCACGGGCGCCCCGGTGGTCCAGCCGACAGAGCGCGCCGAGCCCGTTGGCGACGACCGAGTGGGAACGCCGGCCGTGCAGGTCCGCCACGAAGGCCACGCCGCAGGCATCGTGCTCCTGCGCTGGGTCGTAGAGGCCCTGGGCGGACGGACGGGGGTGGGGCGTCGGGGACGCCTGCGGGCTGTGCGGGTGCGGGTGTGCTGTTTCCGCGTACGGCTGAGCCACCGGGCCTCCTGTCGTCACTCAGGTTGGATCATGGTGGGGACGACGTCGGCCCGTGGGTCTATTGAGTCTACGTTAGGGCCAGGGCCGCACGGCCACCCGAGATTGATCACACCGTCCACTGGCTGGGACGTGTAGTCTCGCGCGGTGGATCCGTCACACAAGAACGTCTTCGACCGGTTGGAACGCTTCTACGACGCGGTGCCCCGCGACGTCGCCGGTGCGGAGGAGCATGGCGGGCTGGTGCTGTTCGTCCGCGAAGGCGCCGGCTGGCCGTTCTACGCCCGCCCCCGGATCGACGCCACCGAGCCGCCGTCGCTTGCCGACGTCACCTCGGTCCGCGAGCGCCAGCGCAAGCTGGGCCTACCGGAAGCCTTCGAGTGGGTGCACGAGACCACCCCCGAGTTGCTGGCGGTGGCCCGCTCGGCAGGGCTCAGCGTGCTGGAGGCGCCGCTGATGGTCCTCGACCCGAGCGCGCTGCCCGACCCGGCGACGCTCACCGCCGCAGCGGTGCGGGTGCTCGCCGCGGACTCCCCCGACTTCGCCGCCGATGTCGCCGCCCGGCGTGCCGTCGCGGCGGTGTCGTTCGCGGCCGCCGGCACCGCACCAGGCGAGGCCGGCCCGGCCGAACGCGACGCCGCCGTCACCGAACTCGAACTGGCCGCACTCGACGAGGAGCGCGCCCGGATCGCCGACGGTCGCCGCATCTCCGCCCTGGCCGGCACGCCGACCGAGGGCGCGCTGGCAAGCGGAATGGCGATGCGAGTGGACGACGTCGCGGAGATCGCCGGGGTGGCCACCCTGCCGTCCGCCCGACGTCGCGGGCTGGGCGCCGCGCTCACCGCCACCCTGGCCCGGGAACTCCTCGCCGCCGGCACCGAGCTGGTCTTCCTCTCCGCGGGCAGCGAGGAGATCGCGCGGGTCTACCTGCGGGTCGGCTTCCGCCGAATCGGCACCGCCTGCATCGCCGAACCCGCCGCCCTCATCCCCTGACCGGGGTCAGGTCGGCGGACGCCACTGCGCGGCGGAGGCCGCGGCGCTGGAGAGCAGTCGCGAGTTGATCGTGCCCAGTGCGGCATCCCGGGCGCGCAGCGCCAACCGGCCCCGGGTCTGCAGCACCGCCGACATCCGGCGGGTCTGCCGGACCACCGTCGCCGCCCGGGGACGGCGCACCCGGTCGTACGCCTGGACGGCGTCGGGGAGCCGGGCCTCGCGCAGCAGCGACGCGAGCGTGGCCGCGTCCTCGAACGCGAGGCAGGCGCCCTGCCCGAGGTGCGGCGGCATGGCGTGCGCCGCGTCACCGAGCAGCACCACCCCGCCCGGCCCGACCGGAAAGCCGTACGCGCGGGGCAGCGGGCGCAGCTCGCGAACCTCCTGCTGGACGAGGTCGCTCGGGTCGGTGGCGTCGAGCAGCGCGCCGACCGGAGCAGGCCAGCCCGCGTACCAGCGGCGCAGCAGAGCGAGCTGGGTCTCCGGTGGCTCCGGGCGGGGCGCGCCGGCGGCGGTGGCCACCCAGTAGATGCCACCCCGGGTGGACCCGCCCGAGGATCCGCGCTCGCCGAGCGACGCGGCCACGAACCGGTAGCCCGCGCCGAGAATCTCGCCGGCCAGCGGCTGGTCGTCGGGGAGGCGAGGTGCCTGGTACCAGGGGATGACGGCCCGCCAGGCGGCGCACCCGGAGCTGACCACCCGGGACTCGGGGGCGAGCTGGCGGCGGACACCGCTGTCCGTGCCGTCGGCGGCGACCACCAGATCGGCCTCGATGGTGTGCCGTCCGTCGCTGACGCCCGGTCGCTCACCCGGCTCGACGCGGACGTGGCGCACGGTCACCCCGGTCCGCAGCTCGACCCGGTCGCCGAGACCGGCGATCAGCGCGTCGTGCAGATCCTCCCGGTGTACCACCACCGGCATCCGGTCGGCCGGGACCGGACGGGGCTGCACCAGCCAGTGCCCGTCCGGGCGACGGACCCCACCGTCGGGCAACGGGGTGGCGATCGCGGCCAGGCCGGCGCCGAGACCGAGGGCCTGGAGCGCGCGGACGCCATTGGGCCAGAGCACCACGGCGGTCGGCTCGGGGCGGACCCGTTCGGCGCGTTCCAACAGGGTGACCTGCCAGCCGGAACGGGCCAGCGCGCCGGCCACCGCGAGGCCACCGACCCCTGCGCCGACCACCACCGCGCTTCGCATTGGTGTCGCCCCCGCTCAGCTGTCCCGGTCGGCGGGACGCGCGCCCGTGGCGTCGGCCCGGTCGGCACGAACGGTGGACTCGTCGTCCGCAGGAGCGTCGTCGCTCGACACCGGATCGGCGGCCACCGGGGTGTCGGACCCCTCGTCGTCGACCGGCCGGGAGTCGTCGTCGGCCGTCGGCGGCACGACGCCGGTGTCCTGCCAGACGGCGTACTGCTCCTCGCTCACCACCCGGTAGCCCTCCGGCGCGGCAGCCCGGGTGGGGGTCTCCCGCTCGGAGAGGTCGACCTGGGACAGGTCGGACGTGGGGGGCGGGGTCGGCGTGGCCGCCGTACCCAGCGGAATCAGGTAGTCCCGAGGACCCCGCACCCGGACGAAGTAGATGAGCGCGCCGAGGAAGACCAGGGCGGCGGTCCAGACGTTGAGCCGGACACCGAGGATCTGGTTGGCGTCGTCGGTACGCATCAACTCGATCCAGAACCGACCGACCGTGTAACCCATCACGTAGAGCGCGAACGCCCGGCCCTTGCCGAGCTTGAGCCGGCGGTCGAGGACGAGGACCAGAGCCGCGACGCCGACGTTCCACAACAGTTCGTAGAGGAACGTCGGCTGGTAGAGACCCGGTTCGAGGATCGGCTGCCCGGCGTCGTCGCGGAGCGCGTGGCCCGGGTTGTCCGGGTCCATCCGGTGGATCTGCAGACCCCACGGGAGGGTGGTCCGGCCACCGAACAGCTCGTTGTTGAACCAGTTGCCGAGCCGACCCACCGCCTGGGCCAACGGCAGCCCCGGGGCCAGCGCGTCGGCCACCACGCTCAACGGAATGCCGAGCTGCCGGGCCGCGATCCAGGCACCGACCGCGCCACCGGCGACCGCGCCCCAGATGCCGAGACCGCCCTCCCAGATGGCGAACGCCTTCATCGGGTCCCCACCAGCGCCGAAGTACTTCTCCGGTGAGGTGACCACGTGGTAGATCCGGGCGCCGATGATGCCCGCGGGCACGGCCCACACGGCGATGTCGAGCACCGCGCCGGGCGCGACGCCGCGTCGCCGGAGCCGGCGCTCCGTCACCCAGCAGGCCAGCACGATGCCGGCGATGATGCAGAGCGCGTAGGCCCGGATCGGCACCGGCCCGAGCTGCCAGACCGCGGTGCTGGGACTCGGCAGGGCCGCCTGGGGGGAGAGCGAGGCGAGGGTCACGGGTGCACACGCTACCGCTGCACACCCCCGCAGCGGCACCCCGGGCCGCTGGAGCGCGCAACCCGGTGACTTCTGGTTTGCACCGCCGTAGGCTCTTTGTCCATGAGCGCGCTCACCTGGGCGGTCGCCGCGGTCGTCACCGACGACACCGGCCGGGTGCTGCTCTGCCAGCAGGGCCGGGGCACGCGCCGCTACGCGCTGCCCGGCGGACGACTGCGCCCGGCCGAGGGCCCGGTGCGGGCGGCCCTGCGGGACATTCGCGCGGAGACCGGCTGGGACATCGAGCTGATCGACCTGATCGGCGTCTACCAGTTGACCGGCCCGGGAGGGGATGCCGCGGCCGGGCGCGCCGGGCCGCAGCCGGACGTCCTGGTGCACGTCTTCCGGGCTCGCTCGGCCGGGGTCCGACCCGCCACCGACCCACCGCCGGGCTGCCGGTTGTCCTGGCACTCCCCCGCGGCGCTGCCCGAGGTGCTCACTCCACTGACCCGGGCCGCCGTCACCGACGCGACCGCCGGCCGCTCCGGCGTGCTCCGCGACGTCCCCTGCGTGCCCGACACCGCAGACGCCCCGCCGCGCCACGGGACGGGACAGCCCCCGGAGCAGCGCGGCGAAGCCGCGGACACCTCCCTGCGCCCCTGACCCTCCGGAGGACCGGCGGGCGCTCAGCGGGTGGGGTTACGGACGCCCTCGGCCAGCTCGGCGCTGAGCGTACGCAGGGCGGCCAGGCCCTCGGCCTCGGTGGGCGCGTCGAGCAGACACCGGATCAGCGCGCTGCCGACGATCACCCCATCGGCGTAACCGGCCACGGTGCCGGCCTGCGCCCCGGTGCCCACACCCAGCCCGACGCCGACCGGCAGATCGGTGACCGCGCGGGTCCGGGAGACCAGCGTCGGGGCGGCGGCGGAGGTCCGCGCCCGGGCGCCGGTCACCCCCATGATGGCGGTCGCGTAGACGAAGCCACGGCAGTGCTGCACCGTCATCGCCAGCCGGGCGTCGGTGGACGACGGCGAGACCAGGAACGTACGGTCCAGCCCGTGCGCGTCCGAGGCGGCCAACCACTCGTCGGCCTCTTCGGGAATGAGGTCCGGGGTGATCAGGCCGGTGCCGCCGGCGGAGGCGAGGTCGCGGGCGAAGACGTCCACACCGTACCGCTCCACCGGATTCCAGTAGGTCATGGTGACCACCGGCGCGCCGGTGGCCGCGACCGCCTCGATGATGCGCATCGTGTCCGCGGTGCGGACGCCCCCGGCCAGCGCGATGTCGCTCGCCTTCTGGATCACCGGCCCGTCCATCACCGGGTCGGAGTAGGGGATCTCCACCTCGATCACGTCGACGCCAGCCTCGACCATTGCGGTCATCGCCGCGATGCTGCCCTCGACGGTGGGGAAACCGGCCGGCATGCAGCCGACCAGCAGTGCCCGCCCGTCGGCGCGGGCCTTGTCGAAGGCCACCCCGATCCGGCTCATCTCACTGCTCCTTGTCGAGGATGCCGAAGTAGTCGCCGGCGGTGTGCACGTCCTTGTCACCCCGGCCGGAGAGGTTGACCACGATGGTGGGCTCCCGACCCAGTTCCGCGGCGAGCTTCGGTGCCAGCGCGACGGTGCCGGCGAGCGCGTGGGCGCTCTCGATCGCCGGGATGATGCCCTCGGTACGGCACAGCAGCTCGAAGGCGGCCATCGCCTCGTCGTCGGTGACCGGCAGGTAGTTCGCCCGGCCGGTGTCGTGCAGCCAGGCGTGCTCGGGCCCGACGCCGGGGTAGTCCAGGCCGGCGGAGATCGAGTGCGACTCCAGGGTCTGCCCGTCGGCGTCCTGCAGCACGTAGGTGCGCGTGCCGTGCAGCACCCCAGCGGAACCGCCGGTGATGCTCGCCGCGTGCCGGCCGGTGACCACCCCGTCACCGCCGGCCTCGAAGCCGTACAGCCGCACCGCGTCGTCGCCCACGAACGCGTGGAAGATGCCGAGCGCGTTGGAGCCGCCGCCGACGCAGGCGGTGACGGCGTCCGGAAGCGAGCCGGTCAGCTCCAGGCACTGCTGGCGGGCCTCGTCACCGATGCCCCGGACGAAGTCGCGCACCATCGCCGGGAACGGGTGCGGGCCCGCTGCGGTGCCGATCAGGTAGTGCGTCTCGTCGACGTTCGCCACCCAGTCCCGCATCGCCTCGTTCATCGCGTCCTTGAGGGTGCGCGAACCGTTGGTGACCGGGACGACCGTCGCGCCGAGCATCCGCATCCGGGCCACGTTGAGCGCCTGCCGCTCGGTGTCGACCTGGCCCATGTAGACCACGCACTCCAGGTCGAACAGCGCCGCGGCGGTCGCGGTGGCGACGCCGTGCTGGCCGGCCCCGGTCTCCGCGATCACCCGGGTCTTGCCCATCCGCTTGGTGAGCAGCGCCTGACCGAGCACGTTGCGCACCTTGTGCGCACCCGTGTGGTTGAGGTCCTCCCGCTTGAGCAGCACCCGCGCGCCGACCTTCGCGGAGAACCGCCGGGCCTCGTAGAGCAACGACGGCGTGCCGGCGTAGTCCCGCAGCAGCGCGCCGAACTCGGCCCGGAAGGACTCGTCCGTCATCGCCGTACGCCACGCCCCGTCGAGCTCGTCCAGCGCGGCCACCAGGGCCTCGGGAACGAACCGACCGCCGAAGCGGCCGAAGTGGCCGGCGGAGTCGGGCTGCGGGCCGGCCACCGGGGCCAGCGCGTCGGCGCTCATCGGGAATCCTCTCGGTGGGGCGTCGGGCCGGCGCGGTCTCAGCGCACCGGCCGGGGCGTTGCCGGGTGGTTGCCGGCGTTGACCAGCTCGGCGACCGCCTCGCGTGGGCTCTTCTGGGTGACCAGGCCCTCGCCCACGAGGACCGCGTCGGCGCCCGCCGAGGCGTACCGGATCAGGTCGTGCGGACCACGAACGCCGGACTCGGCGATCTTGACGACGCTGCTGGGCAGGCCGGGCGCGATCCGCTCGAACACCGACCTGTCGACCTCAAGGGTACGCAGGTCACGGGCGTTGACCCCGATCACCTGCGCGCCGGCCTCCAGGGCGCGGTCGGCCTCTTCCTCGTCGTGCACCTCGACCAGAGCGGTCATGCCGAGCGACTCGATCCGCTCGAGCAGGCCCATCAGGACGTTCTGTTCGAGCGCGGCGACGATCAGCAGGACCAGATCGGCGCCGTGCGCGCGCGCCTCGTGGATCTGGTAGCTGGAGACCACGAAGTCCTTGCGCAACACCGGCACGGTGACCGCGGCACGGACGGCCGCCAGGTCGTCGAGCGAACCGCCGAACCAGCGCCCCTCGGTCAGCACGCTGATCGCCCGCGCCCCACCGGCCGCGTAGTCGACCGCGAGATCGGCCGGATCGGCGATCTCGGCCAGCCGACCCTTGGACGGCGACGAACGCTTCACCTCGGCGATCACGGCCACGCCGGGCTTGCGCAGCGCCGCGTACGCGTCCATCGGCGGTGGCGCCGCTGCCGCCAGTTCACGGATCCGCTCCAGCGGAACCTGCTCCTGACGTCGGGCGACGTCTTCACGTACGCCAGCCAGAATCTCGTCGAGCACGCTTACGGACGCTGCCTGGCCGGCCTCGTCCCCCTCCGCGTGCGCATGCTCAGCAGTCACGAACGGACTCCCCTCTCCGGGCGTCATGGGCCGATGCTAGGGGCAGCCGACAGGCGCCGAATGCCGGGGGTATGGCGCTGCTCACGAAAAGGGCTGCGGCATAATGGCCGACTTGCCGTGAAGAGGTTGTCACGCAGCGCCACCTCCGGTATCGACCGCCGTCACGCGGTATGGAGCCCGGCGGCCACAGTCAGACCGGGCCGATGCATCGATCATGCCACCAGTTCCCGGCCGGCGCCCGACGACAGCGACGCGGGTCGATGCTGTGAGCAAGCTCAAGGCCGCACGAACGGTCCCTGGTCACGGCCGGGAAGAGACAGTTGACCGGGCGGTCACCACGACGAAACGTCGGCCGGCGAGCATCGTCCTCGGGCAGACTCGATGGCGCGCCTGCCCCGACCGCCGCAACTCCTCGTGCGAGGTGACCATGAGTAGCTTCGAGCCGCACCCGACAATCGGACTGACCACCATCTCGCGGACTGTGGCATCGCTCGCCGTCGGCGTGGTGCACACGGTGGAACGGGCCGTGGTGGGCGAGGGACGGATGCGGACGGCACGGGGCAACGCCTGGGAGGCGGTCTGCGCCGACCGGGCCCGCGCCGACCAACGCGCCGAGCTGAACCGCCTGGTCGCCGAGCTGACCGCCGCCCGTGCCACCAGCCACCGCGCCCAGTGGGAACGCCAGCCGGTCGGCTGAAACGCCCGGCCCACAGCGCCAGCACGTCAGTCGTCCGTCGGGTCCTCGCCCCGGTCCAGCGCGTCCCACGCCTCGGTGGTCCGCCGCCCCGCCAACGGCGTCGACGGCTCGGCGGGGTCGCGCGGCGTCGACGCGACCGCCGGAACGGCCCGCGTCGGACGCTCGTAGCGGGCGCCCATCGCCGGCCAGTCACCCCCGCGCAACGCCGTCCACCAGCCACCCACGGCGGCCAGCAGACCACCGATCAGGCAGAGCGCCGGCCACTGCCGGCTCACCGGGCCACCCAGGTCGGCCACCAGCCCGTACCCGCCGCCGGCCGCCACCGCCAGACCGAGCACACCGAGCAGCGCACCGAGCACCCGCCGCAGGTGACCCCGGGTGGCCAGCACCGCGCCGCCCCCGGCCAACGTCACCAGGGCCAACGCCGGCAGCCAGGGCAGCATGCTCGCACCGCTGCGGGTGTCGCGCACCGGCGGCAGCGGCGCCGGGCGTAGCGTCAACTCGACCGACCAGCTACGCGTCGCGGCCCAGAGCGCCAGGCCCGCGCCGGCCAGGCAGAGCAACACGGCGTACGTCAACGCCCGCCGGCCCGTCACGGACCGCCGCCCACTCACTGAATGTGCCCTTCGTTCGCGACTGCGGGGCTCCGCTGCGCTGCACTCCTCGCGCTCACCGAGCCCGCCCTTCGTTCGCGACTGCGGGGCTCCGCTGCGCTGCACTCCTCGCGCTCACCGAGCGGGCCGGAGGGTTTCGGCGGCGGCGATCGCGGCCAGCACGGCAGCGGCCTTGTTCCGGGTCTCCTGGTCCTCGGCGGCCGGGTCCGAGTCCGCGACGACCCCCGCCCCGGCCTGGACGTAGGCGCGACCCTCGCGGACGAGCGCCGTCCGGATGGCGATCGCCATGTCCAGGTCACCGCCGAAACCGAAGTAGCCGACGGTGCCGCCGTAGAGGCCCCGGCGGACCGGCTCCAACTCCTCGATGATCTCCATGGCGCGCACCTTCGGCGCCCCGGAGAGCGTGCCCGCCGGGAAGGTCGCCGCCAGCGCGTCGAAGGCGGTCTGGTCGTCACGCAGCGTGCCGGTGACGGTGGAGACGATGTGCATGACGTGGCTGTACCGCTCGATGGTGGCGAACTCGGGCACCTCCACGCTGCCGGGCTGACAGACCCGACCCAGGTCGTTGCGGCCGAGGTCGACGAGCATCACGTGCTCGGCCCGTTCCTTGGGGTCGGCGAGCAGCTCGGCGGCGAGGGCGGCGTCGGCGGCGGGGGTGCCGCCGCGCGGCCGGGTGCCGGCGATCGGGTGCAGCAACGCCCGGCGTTGCCCGTCCGCGGCGGCGGTGACCTTCAGGTGCGCCTCCGGGGACGAGCCGACGATGTCGAACCCGTCGAAGCGCAGCAGGTACATGTACGGGCTGGGATTGCTGGTGCGCAGCACCCGGTAGATGTCGAGCGGGTCGGCGTGGGTCGTCCGTTCGAAGCGCTGGGAGAGCACGATCTGGAAGCACTCGCCGGCCCGGATCGCCTCCTTGGCCGCCTCGACCGCCTTCGGGTAACCACCCTCGGGCGTACGGCACTGCACCTCGCCGGCCGGCGGACGCTCGACCGTGGAGATCATCGGCGGGATCGGGCGGGAGAGCGCCGTGGTCATCGCGTCCAGGCGGCCCACCGCGTGGTGGTACGCGGCGGCGACCTGCGGGGCGCGGTCCGGGGCGTCCAACGGCGGCAGCACCGCGTTGGCGACCAGGATCGCCGAACCGTCGTAGTGGTCGAGCACCACCAGGTCGGTGGCGAGCATCATGCCCAGCTCGGGCACGCCCAGGTCGTCCTCGGTCAGCTCGGGCAACCGCTCGAAGCGCCGGATCAGGTCGTAGCCGAGGTAGCCGACCATGCCCCCGGTCAGCGGCGGCAGACCGTCGGACGGGTCCCCGATCGGGCCGGCGAGGGCGGCCACCGTCTCCCGCAGCATCCGCACCGGGTCGCCCTCGGTGGCCAGCCCGCTCGGCGGTTGGCCGAGCCAGGTCGCCACGCCGTCGCGTTCGATCAGGGTCGCGCTGCTGCGAACGCCGATGAACGAGTACCGCGACCAGGCCATGCCGGCGGATCCGACGCCCTGCTCGGCCGACTCGAGCAGGAACGTGCCCGGCCCGCCGGCCAGCTTCCGGTAGACCCCGACCGGGGTCTCCGCGTCGGCCAGCAGCCGCCGGGTGACCGGCACCACCCGCCAGGCGGCGGCCAGCTCGGTGAAGGTGGCCAGGTCGGGGCTGACCGCGCCGTCGGTCATGGGAGCGCCTCCGGGGTGACGACGGGCAGCTCGGTGTAGAAGCAGGTCCGGTGGCCGGTGTGGCAGGCCGCGCCGACCTGGTCCACGCTGACCAACAGTGCGTCCCCGTCGCAGTCGAGCGCGACCGACCGCACGTACTGGTGGTGCCCCGAGGTCTCGCCCTTGACCCAGTATTCGCGTCGGCTGCGCGACCAGTAGGTGGCCCGGCCGGTGGTGAGGGTGCGGTGCAACGCCTCGTCGTCCATCCAGGCGACCATCAGCACCTCGCCGGAGTCGTGCGCTCGTACCACGGCGGCGACCAGGCCGTCGACGGTGCGGCGCAGTCGGGCCGCGATGGCGGGGTCGAGCCGGGACGGACGCGCGAGCGTGGGCGCGGGCAGCTCGTTCGGATCGCTGGGGACGCCGGTCACCGGCGGGTCAGGTACGGGCACAGTCAGCAAGTCTCCCGCACGCGGCGCCGGCGCCGCAGACCGCTCCCGCCAGGACGGCGGCACGGGCCCCGCGGGCCGGGGCGGTGGTGGGGGTCCGGCCGGTCGGGCGAGCTGGGCGACATAGCGGTCCAGCCTGCCGTCCACCAGGGCGGCGGCCAGGTCCGCGCCGGCGGTGTCGGCGATCTCCTCGGCGTACGGCCGGATCAACGGCAGTGTGCCGGCGACCAGCCGGACGGCGGCGGCCCAGAGCTGCCCGGTGGCGCCCGGACGCAGCCCGAGGCAGAGCAGCATGTCCGTCCGGTAACCGGGTGGGGCCACCGGCAGTTCCAGGGCGGCCGCGAAGGCGGCCCGGCGGGAGTGGACCCGTACCGACGGGTTGGCCGGGCGCAGCACGGACGGGCAGAGCCGCGCCAGGTCGGCGACGGCGAGCCGGACCCCGAGGCGGTCGCTTGCCGCGCGGGCAGCGGCGGCCTTACCCAGCGTGGCGATCATCTCTTCCAGTCGGGGTGGTTCGGCCGGCTGGCAGAGCACCGGCAGGTCGATCCGGGGCCGCCAGTGCGGGTCGGCCCAGAGCAGCCGCGCCGGCGCGGTGACCGGCAGTCCGAACGCCCAGTCGGCAGGTTCGCCGAGTCGGTGCACCCAGGACCGGACGTCCCGGGCGGCCACCGAGACGTGGGTGACCTGGCCTGCGGACTCGTCCAGGTAGGCCCGGCGGGCCGCGTACGGAGCGCCGCCCACCAACACGTCGAGGTCGACGTCGCTGTGTGCGGTGGCGGCGCGGCGGGCGTGACTGCCCCGTAACAGGATGCCGACGACCGGCCGCTCGGCGGCCTGCCGCAACCGCGCGGCCCAATCCTCGAGAAAACCGCTGTCCGGTAACGGAGCGTGACCCACGGCGCCATCGTGCCGTACGTCCGATCAGTACGCAATGCCCGTTGGCGGACTTCGTGTCCGGTCCGGAACCTGCTGCCCGTTCTCGCGGTGTGCGCGATGGTCGACGGGCGGACACCGATCCGGCCCCGTTGCGCGCGGCACGATATTTCATCTAGCGTTGAGTTCAACAAGTGATGAGTTTCTGTGGAGGTGCACGATGGACGATGCGATAGCCGTCCGGGACCTGGTCGTCGACCGGGGTGGGCGGCGGGTGCTGGACGGCATCAGCTGCCGCGTCCCGCGCGGCGCGGTCACCGGGCTGCTCGGCCCCAGCGGCAGCGGCAAGACCACGTTCATGCGTGCGGTGGTCGGGGTGCAGCTGGTCAGTGGTGGGGCGGTCACCGTGCTCGGCCGACCGGCGGGCACCCCCGCGCTACGGCACCGGGTGGGCTACCTGACCCAGGCGCCGAGCGTCTACGCCGACCTGACCGTCCGGGAGAACGCCCGCTACTTCGCGGCCCTCTACGGGCGTGGGCGGGTCGAGGCCGATCGGGCGATCAGCGACGTCGGGCTGGCCGAGGCCGCCGGCCAACTGGTCGCCACCCTCTCCGGCGGTCAACGCAGCCGCGCCTCGCTGGCCTGCGCCCTGGTCGGCGAGCCGGAGCTGGTCATCCTCGACGAGCCGACGGTCGGTCAGGACCCGGTGCTGCGGGCCGACCTGTGGGCCCGGTTCCACGCGATGGCCGCCACCGGCACCACCCTGCTGGTGTCGAGCCACGTGATGGACGAGGCGGCGCGCTGCGACCAGCTGCTGCTGATCCGCCAGGGGCGGCTGATCGCCGACGACAGCCCGGCCGCGGTCCGCGCCGCCGCCGGGGTGGACGACCTCGACGAGGCGTTCCTGCGGCTCATCCGCGCCAGCGAGGCCGCCGCCACCACCGACGCGTCAGTCGCACGGGAGACAGCATGAACCCGCGAATCCTCGCCGCCACCACCGGCCGCATCCTGCGTCAGCTCCGGCACGACCGGCGGACCATCGCGCTGCTCGTGGTGGTGCCGGCCGCCCTGCTCACCCTGGTCTACTTCATGTACGCCGACCAGCCGACCCCGCCCGGCCAACCGACGACCTTCGACCGGATCGCGCTGGTGATGCTCGGCATCTTCCCCTTCGTGATCATGTTCCTGGTGACGAGCATCGCCATGCTGCGGGAACGCACCTCGGGCACGTTGGAACGCCTGCTGACCACCCCGCTGGGCAAGCTCGACCTGCTCTTCGGGTACGGCATCGCGTTCGGGCTGGCCGCCGCCGTGCAGGCCGCCGTCGCCGCCGCCGTGGCGTACTGGATCTTCGGTCTGGAGACCGCCGGCAGCATCGGGCTGGTGATCGGGATCGCGGTGCTCGACGCGGTCCTCGGCGTCGCCCTCGGGCTGCTGTGCAGTGCCTTCGCGCGCACCGAGTTCCAGGCAGTACAGTTCCTGCCAGTCGTGGTGGTCCCCCAACTACTGCTCTGCGGGCTGTTCGTGGCCCGCGACCAGATGGCCGGCTGGCTCCAGGCGCTCAGTGACGCCTTCCCCCTGTCGTACGCCATCGAGGCGCTGCAGGAGGTCGGCGCCCACGCCGAACCGACCGGCCGGATGTGGCGCGACGCCGCGGTGGTGCTCGGCGCGGTGGTGCTGGCGCTCGTGCTCGCGGCGGCCACCCTGCGTCGGCGCAGCGGCTGACCGCGAGCGTCGGGGGCGGCGGCCGGCGCGGGCAGCCGCCACCGGCGCGGGCGCGGGCCGGGCCACGACGGGCCAGGCGGACGAACGAAGGGCGGCGATGACGCGGCGGACCGGCCGGCGACCCGGCAACCCGGGCACCCGGGAGGCGATTCTCGACGCGGCGCGCACGGCGTTCGCCGACCGTGGCTTCGACGCCGCCTCGATCCGGGCCATCGCCGGCACGGCGCAGGTCGACCCGGCGCTCGTGCACCACTACTTCGGCAGCAAGGACCAGCTCTTTCTGGCCGCGATGAACTTTCCGGTCGACCCCGGCCAACTGGTGCCGAAGGTGCTCGCCGGTGACCGGGACGGCGCCGGCGAACGGATGGTGCGCGTCTTCCTCGGCGTCTGGGACTCCCCCACCGGCAGCGCCGCACAGGCACTGCTGCGCTCCGCGGTGAGCAACGAGTGGACCGCTCGCCTGCTGCGCGAGTTCGTCACCACCCAGGTGCTGCGTCGGGTGCTGGAGAACCTCGACGTCGACCCGGTGGAGCTTCCGCTGCGGGGCTCCCTGGTCGCCACCCAGATGATCGGCCTGGCCATGATGCGGCACGTGGTACGCCTAGAGCCGGTCGCCTCGGCAGACCCGGAAACCCTGGTGGCCGCGATCGGCCCCACGATCCAGCGCTACCTGACCGCCCCCCTGCCAACCTGACCCGAAAGCGCTTGCCCTCCCGTCCTGCCCGCTCGGACGCCCCGCGCCGATCTTGCGCCTTCTGCTGACGGTTTACACGCAAATGCCCGCTATGCCGCGACAGCAGTTGCAAGATCGCGGAGACAGGCAACTTGGCGCCGTCGATCATGGAGTTGTGGTGCCTGGTTCGGTGCCTCATGGGCGAGTTGTCACCCACCACAACTCCATGATCGACGAACCAGGGGGCAGGGCGGGGCGCGGGTTAGCGCGGGGGGTGGGATTGGGCTTTGGGGCGTAGTGGGGGGAGCAGGTTCGGCAGCTCGGCGGGGTCGGCGACCGGGCCGGGGAAGGCCAGCCGGACCCGACGCCGGGCTCCGGGGCGGCCGAGGGCGACCACCAGCCCGTAGCGGTCGATCCGCACCACCCGGGGTGGACCGTCCGGGGCCTGCTCGGTCAGCCCGAGCTGCCGACGCAGGTACTCCGTCACCTCGACGCTGTGGCACTCGGCGAGGTCGGTGAGCAGCCGGGCCTCGACCGGGTGCACCGGGTCCGGCTCGGCCTCGGCGTACTCCACCGGGTCGATCCGGCGCACGACGCCGGCCCGCTCCCAGCGGACCTCGACCACCTCGAACCGGAACAGCCGGAACCGGGTGCCCAGGTCGAGCAGGTCGCCGGTCGGCTCCACCGTGGCGAAGTCGACAGCCGCGTGACGGGCCTCGTCGCCGCGCAGCTCGGCCGCCCAACCGGACACCCAGGCGCGACCCAGGCCGGGCGCGCCGGCCGCGGGCGGCAGGTCGAGCACGTCGAGCACCACCGCGACGTCGCTGCCGCCGGCCACCGGTTGCAGGGCGGCGGCCAGGTGGCTGGCCACCGGCACCAGCAGCAGCACCCGCCCGTCGGCGTCGGTGACGTGCCGGGCATGGTGCGGGCCCGGCCGGTGGGCCAGGTGCACCAGGCCGGGCAGGCGGCCGGCGACGAGGGTACGGACGATCTCGGCGGAGTTGGGCCGCATGAGCGCGACCTCCTTCGAAGGTTAGGCTTACCTAACCCGGAGCCTAGAGCACCCGCCCGCCCTCGTCCACCACACCGGCGCACCTCACCGGGTCTGCTCCAACCAGGAGGCGTAGAGCAGGCCGTACACCGAGTCGGCGTCGCGGACCAACTCGTCGTGCGAGCCGCGCTGGACCACCCGACCCCGGTCCACCACGATCACCTCGTCGGCGGCCTGCGCCGTGGAGAGCCGGTGCGCGATCGCGAGGGTGGTCCGACCTCGGGTGACCGCGTCGAGCGTCCGTTGCAACCGCACCTCGGTCGCCGGGTCCACCGCGCTCGTCGCCTCGTCGAGCACCAGCAGGTCCGGGTCGGCCACGTACGCACGGGCCAACGCGACGAGCTGGCGCTCCCCGACACTGAGCGCCTCACCACGCTCCCCGACCGGCGTGCCCAGACCGGCCGGCAGACCCTCCAGCCAGTCCGACAGGCCCAGCTCGGTGAAGGCGGTGCTGAGCTCTTCGTCGGTCAGCTCCGGCCGGGCGAACCGGACGTTGTCCCCCACCGTCGCGTCGAAGAGGAACCCGTCCTGCGGCACCATCACCACGCGGGAGCGCAGCGAGTCGAACCGGACGTCGGTCAGCGGCACCCCGGACAGCAGCACCGCGCCGGCCGACGGGTCCATCAGACGGGTCAGCAACTTGGCGAACGTGGTCTTGCCGCTGCCGGTCTCACCCACCACCGCCACCCGGCTCTTCGCCGGAATCTCCAGGTCGATGTCGTGCAGCACCGGCGGACCACCCGGGTAGGCGAACCGCACACCGGAGAACCTGATGTCCAACGGCCCGCCCGGCAGGTTACGCCCCTGCTCACCGGGGTCGGCCACGTCCGGGGCGACGTCCAGCACGTCAAGCACCCGACGCCAGCCGGCGATCGCGTTCTGCGCCTCGTTGAGCACCTCGGTGGCGATCTGCACCGGCTGGATGAAGAGCGTAACCAGGAAGAGGAACGCGGTCAGCTGACCGATCGACAGCGTGCCGTCCACGCCCAACAGCACGCCGAGCACCACCACGCCGGCCAGCGCCAACCCCGCCGCCAACTCACCTACCGAGCTGCCCACGATGCTGATCCGGATCGCCCGCTGCTGCGCCAGACGCTGGCTGTCGATCGCCTCGTCCAGCCGCCGCTCGGTGCGGCCGGCGATCCCGTACGCCCGGATCACCGGGGCGCCCACCACGCTCTCGCCGATCGCGCCGAGCAGCGTCCCGGTGCGTTGGCGCACCGTCGCGTACGCCGAGCCGAGGCGGCGTTGCAACTGCCGGATGACGAACACCGCCGGCGCGAACGCGGCCAACACCACAAGGGTCAACTGCCAGGAGTACGCCAGCATGACGGCCGTCGTGACCACCAACTGACCCAGGTTGACCAGCAGGATCACCCCGCCCCACTGGAGGAACTGGGTGATCTGGTCGACGTCGCTCGTCACCCGCGAGACCAGCGAACCCCGCCGCTCCGACTGCTGGTGCAACATCGACAGGTCGTGCACGTGTCGGAACGCCCGGGTCCGGACGTTTGCCAACGCCGTCTCGCTGACCGTGAACAGCCGGCGCATCATCAGATAGCCGCAGACCGTGGTGACCGCCAGGATCGCCGCGGTGATCGCCACCACCGACCAGACCACGTTCAGCTTCAGACCACCGACGAGGCCCCGGTCGATGCCCTGCTGCACGGCGACCGGCACGGCGACCCGACCGATCATGTAGACCAACGCCAGGCCCAACGTGCCGGCCAGACCGATGCGAAGCTCCGGCGAGAGCGCCAGGCCGCGACGAAGGGTCTGCCAGGTCGTCTCGGCCCTCTCGTCCCGCTCTTCGATCTTGACGCTCACCGGGCCCGCCTTCTCGTTCGCGACTGCGGGGCTCCGCTTCGCTGCACTCCTCGCGCTCACCGGTCCACCTCGATTTCCAGGCCCGACGGCAACGGCGCCACGTCGTCGTCGTACGAACTCTCCTGCGCGCGGTCGACCTCGGCCTGCTCGTAGGCGGTCACCAGGTCGACGTACCCCGGCACGGAGGCCAACAACTCGCTGTGGGTGCCCCGGGCCACCACCCGCCCCTGCTCCACATAGATGACCTCGTCGGCGAGCGCGATGGTGGCCCGGCGGTACGCCACCACCAGGATCGACGCGGCCGGGACCCCCGCCTCGGCGGTCGACGACCGCAGCCCCGCCAGGATGGCCGCCTCCACTCGAGGATCGACAGCGCTCGTCGCGTCGTCGAGGACCAGCAGGCGCGGCCGACCGGCGAGCGCGCGGGCCAGGGTGAGCCGTTGGCGCTGACCGCCGGAGAGCGAGGTGCCCCGCTCGCCGACCATGGTGTCCAGACCGTCGGGGAGCGCGGCGACGAAGCCGTCCGCCTCGGCCAGCCGCAGCGCCGCCCAGACCACCTCGTCGTCGACGCCGGGCCGGTCGAGGGCGATGTTGGCGCGGACGGTGTCGTCGAAGATGAAGGGCACCTGGGCGACCAGGGCCACCGTGCCGGCCAGCGACGCGGGGGTCAGCTCGCGTACGTCCACGCCGTCCAGGCACACCGTGCCGGAGTCGGGGTCGACGAGGCGCACCGCGAGCGACGTGATCGTGGACTTGCCGGCGCCGGTGGGCCCCACCAGGGCAACCGTCCGACCGGGCGGCACCGTGAAGCCGACCTCGCCGAGGACCTGCACGCCTGGCGGGTGCGCCTCGGCCGGCGGGTAGGAGTAGTGCACGTCGGCGAAGCTGAGGGTGGCCGGGCCGGAGCCGGCCGCGAGCACCCGCTGCCCGTACGGCATCTCGCCGGTGGCGTCGAGCACCCGGCGGACCCGGTCCCAGCCGGCGACGCTGCGCGGCAACTCGGCAAGCACCCAACCGATGGCCCGCACCGGAAAGGCCAGCACGGTGAAGAGGAATGCCACGCTGACCAGCTCCGTCACGCTGATCGCGCCCTGCCGCAGCCGGAACGCCCCGACCACCAGGACGGCGAGGGTGCCGAGGCTGGGCAGTGTCTCCAGCAGCGGGTCGAAGATGCCGCGCAGCCGGCCGACAGCGATCAGCGAGTCGCGCAGCTCACCGGCGCGGCCCGCGAACCGGGCGGTCTCCTGGGCCTCGCGGCCCATCGTCTTGACCACCAGGGCGCCGTCGAAGCTCTCGTGGGCGATCCCGCTGACCTCGGCGCGCAGGCGCTGCGCGCGGGCCTGCCGGGGGGCCATCCGGCGGGAGTAGACGACGTTGAGCGCGAACAGCGCGGGGAAGACCGCGAGACCGACCAGGGCGAGCGCCCAGTCGGTGGCGAACAGCGACACGATCGCGCCGACGAGCATCACCAGCGTGCCGACGGCGAACGGTAGCGGCGCGATCGGATACCACGCCGCCTCCACGTCCGAGTTGGCGTTCGACAGCAGGGTGCCGGTGGAGTTTCGGTGGTGCCAGGACAGCGGCAACTCCAGGTACCGACGGGTCACCCGGCGGCGGTAGGAGGCCTGGAGCCGGTACTGCATGTAGCCGGCGCCCAGCCGGCGGCCGAAGATGCCGGCCACCCGCAGCACGCTGATCCCGAACAACGCGGCCGCGGCCAGCGCCAGGGTGCCCGAGCCCACCTCGCCGCGTTCGATGGCCGGAAGCGCCACCTCGCCGATGACCGCCCCGACGACCCGGGCACTGACAATGATCATCCCGCCGAAGAGCACGCTGCCGACGACCGCCACCGCGAAGATGCGCGGCTGCTCCCGAATCGCCTGCCGCAGGACCCCCAGCCCTCGACTGAGAACGTCCCGACTTGTCTTGCTCGCCACGCTCTCCCCCGCCGTAAGCCGCAATTATCTCCCTCATCCTTACTGGTCGAGGCCAGCACCGCCGACCCCGACCGGATATGTCGACCATCACGTGCCGGTCGGCGGTGTGCCGCGGACGCCACCGGCGTCCGCCGCCGCGCGCCGACGGACCACCGGGCCTACGATCGGGCCATGCCGCGGTACGCCCGAGCCGAGCGCGAGGCGCTGGCCGACCTTCTCCTGGCCCTCGGGCCGACCGCCCCGACGATCAACGAGGGCTGGGCGACCCGTGACCTGGCCGCGCATCTGGTGCTGCGCGAGCGCCGTCCGGACGCGGCGGGTGGCATCGTGCTGCCGCCGCTGCGCGCTTACGCCGAGCGGGTCCGTCAGCGACTCGCCGCACGGCCCTACCCGGAGCTGGTGGCGCAGGTACGACGACCGCCGCTGTGGAGCCCGGTCAGCAACCCGTTGACCGACGAGGTGGCGAACACGATGGAGTTCTTCATCCACCACGAGGACGTCCGGCGGGCCGTCTCCGGGTGGCAACCGCGCGACCTGTCCCCCGGCCTGCAGAGCGCGCTCTGGAAACGGGCCGCGCCGATGGCCCGGCTGGCGCTGCGCCGCTTCGCCGCGGACCTCTTCGTGCAGGCCCCCGGGCACGGTGAGGTCTCCGTGGGTCGTGGCGGTGAGCGACTGCGCCTGGTCGGCGCCCCCGCCGAGTTGGTGCTGTTCTTTTCCGGCCGGCAACGGGTGGCCCGGGTCCAGCTCAACGGTTCGGTGGAGGCGGCTCGGCAGCTACGCGCCGCCAACCTGGGCATGTGACCGTGTGTGCGTAAACGGTCACCAAATAGCTGTGGAATTTCCCACACCCAGCGAAACACGCTGATACCTCCTCCCGTACGCTTCAGCGCGCCGCTCCGCGCCGGGCGGCACGAAGTGGGGGCGCACTGTGCGAAGTTTCGCGATCTCGGCGCTGCGGGAGCCCCCGTTTCCCACGGGGCGCCATGGCGCCACGGAGCAGGTGGCGAGCGAGAGCGTCGAGTGGGCGCGCGCATTCGGTCTGGTCGACTCCAGTCAACGGGTGCACCGCCTGGTGCGCGCCGACGCCGCCGGGCTGGCCGGGCGGGCCTGCCCGGACGGCTCGGTGGAGGGGTTGCGGCTCCTCACCGACCTGATCAGCTGGCTCTTCGTGATGGACGACGCCTGCGACGAGGACGGTCTCGGGGCCGACCCGGTCCGGCTCGGTCCGGCGATCAGCACCCTGCTCGACGTCCTCGACAAGTGCGGCGACCCGGACATCGTGCCGCCCGCCGTCGGGCCGCTCGGTGACGCGCTGCACGACCTCTGCCGCCGGACCCGGCTGCACGACCACGCGGCACTGCTGCTGCGCTTCGTCAGCCAGATGCGGGAGTACCTGTTGGCGCTGCTCTGGGAGGCCGGCAACCGGGAACGTCGGCGCGTACCCGAGGTCGCGGAGTACCTCCAGCTACGCCGGCACATCGGCGGGGTCCACCCCTGCCTCACCCTGACCGATCTGGCGTCGACCCGACCGTCCGGGCCGGCCCAGCGCGCCGACCCGGGGCTTGTCGCCCTGGACCTGCTTGCGGTCGACCTGGTCTGCTGGTGCAACGACCTCTTCTCCTACGGCAAGGAGAGCAGTGCCGACCCGGAGGCGCACAACCTGGTGACGGTGATCGCCCAGGACAGCGACGCGGACGAGGTGACCGCGCTGCGGAGTGCGGCGCACCGGTTCAACCAGGGGTTGGCGACGTACCTGGACGCCGAGGAGGCGCTGCTGGCCGCCGGCGACGACGGGATCCGCGCCGCGCTGAGCGCCAGGCGCAACTGGGTCCGGGCCACCTACGACTGGTCAGTGGTGGCTGCCCGGTACGCCTGATCGGCCGCGCCTGTCGGTGCGATGGGGCCGCCGGACGATCACCAGGGCTAGCCGATGCACGGGGACAGGCAATACTCTTCGGTAACCATCATGACGTGACGACCGTCACGCCACCACCCCCGAAGGCGGCTACAGCGATGGCTCTCGATGTACCGTACCGCTCCATCCCGGACATGTTCCTCAAGCGCGTGGCGGCCACCCCCGACCGACACGCGTTCGCGTCCCCGAACCCCGACGACTCGGGGCCCGTCTGGCTGACCTGGGCGCAGGTCGGCCAGCGCGCCAGGGCGGTCGCCGCCGGCCTGCACGGCCTGGGCGTCGGCCAGGAGGACCCGGTCGCGATCCTCGCCAACACCCGGCTGGAGTGGGTGATCGCCGACCTCGGCATCATGTGCGCCGGCGGCGCGACCACCACCGTCTACCCGACCACCGAGCCGACCGACGCGACGTACATCATCGCCGACTCCGCGTCGAAGGTGCTGTTCGCGGAGAACCCGGCCCAGGCGGCGAAGATCGCCGGGGCGACCCTGCCCGCGCTCACCCACGTGGTGCTCCTCGACGGTGATGTCGACCCGACCGCCGAGGTCGCCCAGTTGACGCTCGCCGACCTGGAGGAACGCGGCGCCCAGGCGCTGGCCGCCGAACCGGATCTGATCGACATGCTGGTCGCCGGCATCGGCCCGGACCACCTGGCCACCCTGATCTACACCTCCGGCACCACCGGCCAGCCCAAGGGCGTCGAGCTGCTGCACGGCGGCTGGTGCTGGGAGGCCGTGGCGCAGGCGGAGGTCGGGTTGCTGCGCGACGACGACCTGCAGTACCTGTGGCTGCCGCTGGCCCACTCGTTCGGCAAGACCCTGCTCTGTGGCGCCATCCACGTCGGCCTGCCCACCTACGTCGACGGTCGGGTGGACAGGCTCGTCGACCTCCTCTCGGTCATCCGTCCCACGTTGATGTGCGGTGCGCCGCGGGTGTTCGAGAAGGTCTACAACAAGGCCGTGACCACCGCTCAGGGCGCGGGTGGCGCGAAGGCGAAGATCTTCGCCTGGGCCGTCGGCGTCGGCAAGGAGAAGGTCACCCTGGAGCAGGCCGGCAAGCCGGTGCCGGGCGGGCTGAAGCTGCGCTACGGGCTGGCCGAGAAGCTGGTGTTCAGCAAGCTCCAGGCCCGGCTGGGTGGCCGGATGCGGGTGCTGGTGTCCGGTGCCGCGCCGCTCAGCCCGGAGATCGCCACCTTCTTCGCCGCCGCGAACCTGCCGATCTCCGAGGGCTACGGCCTCACCGAAACCAGCGCCGGCAACTTCGTCAACCCGCCGGACGGGCTGCGGATCGGCACCGTGGGCCGGGCGATGGGCGACCTGGAGTGCAAGATCGACACCGACGGCGAGATCCTGGTGCGCGGCCGGCCGGTGATGCGCGGCTACCACAACCTGCCGGAGGAGACCGCCGCCTCGTTCACCGAGGACGGCTTCTTCCGGACCGGTGACATCGGCACCCTCGACGAGCAGGGCTACCTGCGCATCACCGACCGCAAGAAGGACCTGGTCAAGACCTCGGGCGGCAAGTACATCGCGCCGTCGCACATCGAGGGCATGTTCAAGGCCATCTGCCCGTACACCTCGCAGGCGGTCGTCGTCGGTCAGGCCCGCAACTTCTGCACGATGCTCGTCACCCTCGACCCGGACGCGATCCGGGGCTGGGTCGCCGGCGGCCCGCTGGAGGGGCGCAGCTACACCGAGATCGTCGCCTCGGCCGAGGCCCAGACCATGGTGGAGGAGTACGTCGCCCAGCTCAACGCCAAGCTCAACCGCTGGGAGACGATCAAGAAGGTGGCCATCCTGCCGCGTGACCTGACGATCGAGGACGGCGAGATCACCCCGTCGTTGAAGATCAAGCGCCGTGGCGTGGAGAGCAACTTCGCCGCCGAGATCGACAAGATGTACGCCGGCAGCCTCGCCGAGCTCTGACGCGTCGCCGGTGGCCCCGCACCCGTTCGGGGCGCGGGGCCACCGGCAAGCGTGGCGCTCAGGCGATGACGGTCGTCTCGCGCCACCGCTGACGGCCGGTCCGGTCCAGGTCGTAGCGGATCGCCGCAATCCGCCCGACGGCCTCCACCAGGTCCGCCGCGGGCAGGGTGAAGGGCAGCCGCAGGAAGCGCTCCAGGGTGCCGTCCAGGCCGAACCGGGGGCCGGGCGCCAGTCGTACGCCGACCTCCTCGGCGGCCCGGGCCAGCGCGCTCGAGACCGGGCCGTCCAACTCGGCCCAGAGCGTCACGCCGCCCCGGGGCACGGTGACCCGCCACTCCGGAAGTCGGTGCGCCAGCGCGCCGAGCAGGGCGTCACGCTGGACGGCCAACTGGACGCGGCGGTCGGCGACGATGGCCTCGGCGTCGGCGAGCAGGTGCACCGCCACCAGTTGATCGAGCACCGGGCTGGCCATGTCGACCCCGACCCGCACGGCGGCCAGCCGCTGCACCTGCGGCGCGGACGCGCGCACCCAGCCGATCCGCAGCCCGCCCCAGTAGGGCTTGCTCATCCCACCGATGCTGACCACCCGGCTGTGCCGGTCGTAGGTGGCGACCGGGGGTGGCACCTCGGTGCCGTCCATCGCCAGGTCCACGAAGGACTCGTCGATGATCAGGTCGGTGCCGACCGCGTGCGCGGCGGCCACCACGTGCTCGCGCAGCGAGGCGGGCATCAGGTGCCCGGTCGGGTTCTGGAACTCCGGGATCAGGTAGGCCAACTTGGGCCGGGTCTGTCGGAGACTGCCCAGCAGCAGGTCGGGCTCCCAGCCGGCGTCCGCGGCCAGACCGTGGGTGGTGATCCGGGCCCGCCGGCCGGCCAGCGCGGCGAGGGCGTTGGGGTAGGTCGGGGACTCGACAAGCACGGTGCCGCCCGGGGTCAGGGCGAGCCGTAGCACCAGGTCCAGTGCGTGCTGGGTGCCGCTGGTGACCATGATCTGGTCGGCCGAGGTGGGCAGCCCCCGGGCGGTGTACGCGTCGGCCACCGCCTCGCGCAGCTCGATGATGCCGGTGGGGTGGTAACCGGCCCCGCTCAGGTAGCGGGGCAGGTCCTCGGTGGCGGCCTGGGCGGCCGACAACAGTTGCGGCGGTGCGGCCAGCGCCGCGACGCCGAGGTCGAGCATCTCCCGGTCGTCCAGCGGGGTCCACAGCCCGGTGCTCGCCACCCGGTGGTTGCCGGGCAGCATCGTCCAGCTACCGGCCCCCCGACGGCTGGCCAGGTGCCCGGTCTCGCGCAGGTGCCGGTACGCGGCGGTGACGGTGGTCCGGCTGATCCGCAGCGCCTCGGCCAGCTCCCGCTCGGCGGGTAGGCGAACGCCCAGCGGCAGCCGGCCGTCGGCGAGCAGCCCGCGCACCGAGCCAGCGAGCGCGGCGTAGTCGGGGCTGCGTCGGCGGCCCGGCAGGGCATGCCACTGCCCGAGCAGACGGGCCAATTGGACGCCGCGCACCTGCCCGTTCATAGCCACTCCCTGGATATTGGCTTCTTCCTCGATGAGGATTGGCACCTAGGGTGGCATGCATGGCACTGCTTGGCAATCTGCGGCACCGGCCGGTTCGACGGTTGGTCCAGCTCTACCTCGGGCTCGCGCTCTACGGCGTCAGCATGGCCCTGATGATCCGCTCCCAGCTGGGCCTCGACCCGTGGGACGTGTTCCACCAGGGGCTCGCCAACCTGACCGGGCTCTCCTTCGGCACGGTCACCATCGCCGTCGGCGCGCTGGTCCTGCTGCTCTGGATCCCGCTGCGGCAACGGCCCGGCCTCGGCACGGTCAGCAACGTCGTGGTGATCGGCCTGGTGGTGGACGCCACGGTGGCCCTGCTGCCCGCAAGTGGCCCGCTCAGCGTCCGGACCGCGATGCTGATCACCGGGATCGTCGCCAACGGCGCCGCCACCGCCCTCTACCTCGGCGCCCGGTTGGGCCCCGGCCCTCGCGACGGCCTGATGACCGGGTACGTGGCCCGCCGCCCCGGCCGGTCGGTCCGGCTGGTGCGCACCGTCATCGAGGTCACCGTGCTGGCGCTGGGCTGGCTGCTCGGCGGCACCGTCGGTCTGGGAACCATCGCGTACGCGTTGGCCATCGGCCCGTTGGCCCAGTTCTTCATCCCACTGTTCGCCGTGCCGGAGGAGACCGCGCCCAACAGCGCCATTCCCCCGCCCGGTAGCGCCGCGCCGGCAACCCCCACCGGCTGAACCCTCACCGACCGTCCTCGAACCAGCACGTGGCGGTGCTGCCACGTACCGGTTCGCGGGTGGGTGTTCCCTTCCGCGACGCGCGCCGTCATCATCGGTGCATGGGGGAGAACGGTTGGCGCTGGAACGACGCCTGGATCTTCGTGTCGCTCGTGATCGCGAGCGGAGCAGGACGGCACCGTCGGTCGGCCACGAGTCGACGGCCGGAGGGTGTCCGCCTGACCGACGTGCTCTCCACCGCCGATCACCTCAACCACGCGATCCCGCAACGACATGAGGTGGAGGCCGCGGTCCGGCGGCTGGTCGGCGCCGGCCTGGTGAGCGTCGCCGACGGCTGGTTCCGGATCACCGCCGAGGGTGAGCAGTTGTGGCGTACCCGCCCGCGCGCGGGTGTGGCGACCATGGTGGACACCGTGCAGGGTGTGTTGACCCGGCGCCACGCGCCCGGCAGCGCGGACTGGATCCTGGACGAGGCCGACCACGCGGCCGCCGTTCAGGAGTACGCGGTCCGGTCGATCCCCAGCCCACGTCGGTCACCCGAGGGGCACTCCGGCGGTAACTGACCTCTGTTGTCGGGATGCTCGGCGCGGTGGCGGCGGCCGGGGATGGGCAATTTGTCTTGTGATCACGCACCCACGCTGGCATCCTGGCGTGGCATTCCGGCAAACCGGGCCGTGACCGCTTCGTTCGGCAGGGACAAAGGCCGAGGTCCAGCAGACCAGCCGTGAGGGTGGCAGCGGTCTTGCAGGGCCGCCCGAGAGGACTACCAGCAAAGTTTCGACGGGCGGTGATGGGTTGACACCGAAGTCGGGTGCGTCAGACGGCCCCAACACCTTGCTCAGCGACGCCCGCCGCCGACTATTGTCCCCGAGTGGTTCAGGCCGACGGATGTCCCGGCAGGAGGTCGCCGAGGCGGTCAACAACTACCTCTGGGACAACCACGGTACGAGAACCAGCATGGACGCCAACCACGTCGGAAAGCTCGAGCGGGGAGAACACCGCTGGCCCAAGCCCACGACCCGGGAGGCATTCCGGGCGGTGCTGAAGGCATCGCGCGACGCTGAACTGGGCTTCTACATCACCCGTGGCCAACGCCATTCTGATCCCGTTGCGCACCAGATACCCCCTGGCGAGATACTCACCGCTGGTGATGATCACGCTGCCGAGTCGCTGATCGGCGAGGAGATCACGGACACTGGCGATATGAACCGCCGCGAGTTGCTACGCCTGCTGAGCCTGACAGGTGCGCTGTTGGCCGCGCCCGTCCCGGGCAGCCAGCTCGACTGGGCGCGCATCGATTCCTTCAGTGACGGGAACAGGCGACTAAACCCAGTGACCCTCGACGAGTACGAGGGGCTGAACGCCCAGCTGTGGGCGGCCTTCGGTGCAGCTGAGTCCAAGGCGGCAGTATCACCGCTGGTCAACCGTCAGCTGACCACGCTCACCGCCAACCTGCGCCGATCCCACACGACACCCGTACACCGTCAGCTTTGCGGGGTCACCGCTGACCTGCTCCAGCTCGCCGGCGAGGTCGCCTTCGACGCGAACGCGTACAGCGAGGCCGCGCACTGCTACACCCTGGCAGCGACCGCCGCGCGAGAAGCCGCTGCCTACGACCTCTGGGCATGCGCGATGATCCGTCACGCCTTCATCAGCGTCTACGAGCGCGACTTCCGGCACGCCGCACCGATGCTGGCCGTTGCCGCCGACCTGGCCCAGAACGGAGACAGCGCGCTGTCGACCCGGCACTGGGCACGAACTGTGCAGGCACAGGCTCTCGCGGGCCTCGGCGACCTCAGCGGATGCCGGCAGGCGCTCGACCAAGCTGAGGAGGTCAACCACCTGCCCGGCCGAGTGCACAACGGCGGTTGGCTGCGCTTCGACGGCTCCCGGCTCGCCGAGGAACGCGGAGCCTGCTACGTCGAGTTGAGGCGCCCAGACCTGGCCGAGCCGGTGCTGTCCGGCGCTCTGTCTCAGACCCTCTCCACGCGACGACGCGGAACCGTTCTGACCGACCTCGCCTTGGTCGGAGTCCAACGTAGTGACGTACACCAGATCGTGCTTTACGGCAACGCCGCCCTCGACACTGCCCGCCACAGTGGCTCTGGCGTGGTCGGCTCCAAACTCAACCAACTACACCACCGCTTGCGGCCGTTCCTTGCCGACACTCACGTGCGGCATCTCAACCGCCAGATCAGCGCCCTAACAGGGGCAGGGAACTGACACGACCAGAGGGAGGACCAGCGTGCAGGTCGAAGAACCAGGGCGCGTGTTCCGCGAGGCATGGGTCGCGGGAGTCCGCAAGCACTACCCCGGCGAACCGAAACCGGGCTACGTCACGCCCTGGGAAGATACGCCCGAATGGGAACGGGAGAGTGCCGCTGCCGTGTATGAGCAGGTCCGCCAGTTTATCGAGGCAGCCGACCGCGCAACCACGAAGCTGACCCGTGAGCAGAAGGGACGCTTCGTCGCCCTGTGCTGGATTGGGCAGATATTCAGACACTTTCCCAACCCGAAGGCTTCCTACGTAGCCGACTGGTCAGACATGCCGGAGTGGCACCAAGAGACGGACTCGGACATCTTCGAGCACATAGAGCAGGCGCTCTTCTCGACGCGCTGAGCAGACGACAGGTCGACAGTAGAGCGCGACTCCCGCTTCATGCCCGCGTCGCCGTCCACTCCTCCTAGTGAACCCCAGCACTGGTCACGTCCGGTCCTTCGAGTCCCGCATGCCCACGGTGCCGTCGAGCGCGAAGGCGACCTCGATGCAGTTGTCGCCACCTCCGAAGCGGCTGGACGTCCGCCAGTTGGTAAACGTCTCGGGGTGCCTGGTCATCTCCCGGTGTAGTCGGGCAGTTCCTCCGCCACGCTGGCGAGGAAGTCGAGGCTGTCGGCGGGGCTGAGGGCCGCGGAACGCAGGCGCTCGCAGGGAGGTGCAGTTGGCAACCTCGTCCGGGTCGGTGAGGACGAGGTCGCTGGTGATGGTGTCGACCGCGACGGCCACCGGATCGCTCGGGTCGGGGTATCGGTAGCTGAAGTACGACATCCGGGGTACCGCGTTGCCCGCGATGCGCGTGGTCAGCCGCAGTACCTGGATCGTGGTCTTCTGCTTTTCGTGACCGACGTTGATCAAGTGATCGAGCTACGCGCGGACGACCTCCGGCGGTGCGGCGTGCCGACGGATCGCGAGCTCATCGATGATTACTTCGTAGGTGGGTCCGCCGGGTCTGTCCAGGACCCGTTGCCGGGCAGCTCGGGCTTCCAATGCTCGCTCCACCGTGAATCTCCGGGGGTAGGCAGCACGATCTGCCACCGCGCGGACCTCGGTATACACCGGGATCTGCAACAGGCCCGGCAGCAGGGTGATGTGGCACTCGGCGATGTGCTCCGCACCTGCTTCCAGGGCCGCGTAGAGGGCCTGGCGTGGTCCCATCTCGACGCGGAACAACCGTGCGGCGACCGGTAAGTCTCCCCCCAACTTTCCCTATTGGCCGGTGTTCCCGGGGCTACCCAAGAACCGCGATCGTGGAAGCACAACAAGCGATGTGTGTACGGCTTGAAGTGGGGGCACGGGGCGACAGTTTCGCGGCGGACCCCCCCACGTCCGAGGTGCGGGGGGGGGCGGCATCGACGCCACGAGCGCTGATCGCCATCCGGCATACCTGGGGCCCCTGCCCGCTGTCACTGCCAATGAGGGCGTGGCGGCGGGCAGGCCGATCGTCGCGAGTTCTCATGGACGCCGTTTAGGAAGACGGATCGATCCGCCAGCCAACGTGCCGGTAGCTGCGGGGGCTACCTGCCCACCCAACATCCCAGTCCCATTGGAGGCTTCCATGAACAGCCTGCTCGCCGTCAGCAACGACCCGTTCGAGCTCGACGTGCAGATCGTCACGGAGGGTCCGGTCGCCGCGGCGCTGCTGGCCGACACGGACGACGGCTGCGACACCGTGAAGGGCAGCGACTGCTGACCGAACACCCCCGCTGGTTCTGGCAGGCGATCCCCCGATGCCTGCCGGAACCGGCACCCCCACAACCAGCCATGTCCCCGCAGGAGCGCTTCGTAACGGAAGGAGGATGCCTCATGTTTCAGTCGGTCGATGCCGCGACGATCCGCATTGCCGCTCACACCTGGCCCGACGGCCCTGCGCCTTGGCCGGACCGGAGCGACGCCGCCGGTATCGCGAACTGGTTGCAAGCGACGTGGCGGAAGGTCGGCCTGGCCGAAGCTGTCTGGGCCGCCAGCCCCGAGTTCGCTGCTCGCGTAGAAGCGGTACTCGCCACAGGGTGCACCACGCCGGACCGAGGGTGGCGGATGGCGCTGGCGCTGGCGCGGTACCTGGTCCGGGCAAAGCGGCGTGCGACGCCCTTCGGGTTGTTCTCGGGGGTGGCGGCTCTTCGGTTCGATACGGTGGCTGCGGTGGTGCCGGCAGGGCGGCCCGCGATCCGGGTACGGCCGGACGCGAGTTGGCTCGCGTCCCTGATCGCGCGCCTGGAAGCTGAGCCCGACGTACGCCGCCGTCTGCCGGTGCAGGCGAACAACCTGGCGCTGGTGAACGGACCTCGGATCGTCGTGGCGCGCCGGCCGCACGCCTCTGCACGTACGGAGTCGACCTCGGTCAGGAGCACCGCAGCGGTACGGCTGGCGATGTCACTCACCCCCACCCCGTTGCCGTGGGGTGAGCTGGTCGACACGGTCGCTACTGCGTTTCCAGGCTTTCCACGCGCGTCCGCTGACGCGATGGTTGCCGGCCTGGTGGACCACGGCCTGTTGATCTCCGCTCTTCGACCCCCGTCGACGTGCACGGACCTGATCAGGCATGTCCTGGACACCCTCGATGCGATGTTCGACGGTGATCCTGAGGGACAGCGAGCACTTCGGGCCGAACTGCGCTCGCTGCATCGCTATCTCCGTGGTACCAGCGCAGGAAACGCGAAGTACCTTCGTGGGCTCGCCGACGAAATGCGCAGCGTGGCACCGGCCACCCAGCCGCTCGCGGTGGATCTTCAGCTCGCGGATCAGGTCGCCCTGCCGGAGCAGGTCGCCGCCGAGATCGCCGCATCGGTGGAGGTGCTACGACGGCTGACGCCAGATCCGGCGGGGCGGCCAGAGTGGCGTGCGTACCGTGCCCGGTTCGTCGACCGCTACGGGATGACGGCTGTGGTGCCACTCGCTCGGCTGGTAGATCCGCTAGTCGGGTTGGGCTTCCCAGCACACCTCGCCAGTGTGGGCAAGGCGCCTGCGGTTCTGCTCTCCGGCCGTGACGAGCGCCTCCTCGCGATGGCTCAGCAGGCGGTGATCGCCGGTGCTCGTGAGGTGGTTCTCGATGACGCGGCCGTCGAATGGCTCGGCGGCACTGGCCATGTAACTGGGCCTGTCAGCCCTCACGTCGACGTTTCGGTAGAGGTCCGAGCGGTCTCGCTGGAGGCGCTGGCACAGGGACGGTTCACCGTCGCGCTGACCGGAATGGGCCGCTCGGCGATGGCGACGAGCGGGCGGTTCCTCGACGGGCTGCCCTACGCCGATCGGGAGTTGATGTGCCGGGAGTTCGCCTGCCTTCCGGTCGCAGTGGCCGGGGGCATGCCGGCGCAGCTGAGCTTCCCGCCGCGCAAGCTACACAGCCAGAACGTGCTCAACTCCCGGCAGGTACTCCCGTGGCTGATCAGCCTCGCCGAGCACCGACCCGTGACCGAGAACGTAGTTGGCCTCGACGACCTCGGTGTGACCGCCGGCCGCGATCGGCTGGTGCTGGTGTCGATGTCGCGGCGGCGGGTGGTGGAGCCGACAGTGGCGCATGCCGCCGCCGTACACACGATGCCGCTGCTCGGCCGGTTCCTCCTGGAGTTGCCGCGAGCCACGGATGCCCGGCTGAAACCGTTCGATTGGGGTGCGGCGTCCTGCCTGCCGTTTCGACCCGCGTTGAGGCACGGGCGCGTCCTCCTGGTGGCGGCCCGGTGGCGGGTCGATCCGACGGCCCTGCCCGGTGCGGACGCAAGCGACGGCGAATGGTTGTCGGCCTGGGAGGCGCTGCGGACGCGGCTGCGGCTGCCGGCATGGGTGCAGGTCGGTAAGGGTGACCAGCGGCTTCGGCTCCACCTCGATCAGTCCATGGATCGTGGCCTGCTGCGTGCCCACCTGGACGCCAGTGCCGGACCGGTAACCGTGGTGGACGCGGCGAGCCCGGAGGACTTCGGTTGGCTCTCCGGCCGCGCCCACGAGATCGTCGTGCCAGTCGCCTCGACGGTTGAGCCCGCTGCCGCGCCGGCTGCGGTTACCGCGCGAGGCGCATGGCCTCCGCCCGTTCCCCCCGAGCCGGTCATACCGGGTGCCGGTGGCCTGCTGTCCGCTTCGTTGGCCGTCGATGCTTCGACGATGGACCTGGTGCTGCGAGGGCTGCCCGCGCTGTTCGCCGACTGGCCCGAGCCGCCGCTGTGGTGGTTCGTGCGCATGCGACGTCCCACCCCGCAGCTTCGACTACGACTGCACACCGACGACTACGGCGACGCGGCGGTACGGGTCGGGCGGTGGGTCGCCGGGCTCCGACAGCAGCGCCTTGCCGGCGATTGGAGCCTGGACACCTACTACACCGAGTCTGGTCGCTACGGCTGCGGTACCGCGCTGGCAGCGGCCGAGAAATTGTTCGCCGCCGACTCCACCGCAGCCCTGGCACAGTTGGCAGTGCAGCCCGAGTCTGGCATCGATCGGCAGGCACTGACCGCCTTGAGCTTGGTCGACCTGGCCGCCTCGATGCTCGGCAACCGCATCGACGGATGCGAGTGGCTGGTGGCGCGCCCCGAGCAGCCTGGGCAGGCAACGGTCCAGCGGGACGTGCTGCGTCAAGCGGTCGCCCTCGACCCGAGCGAACTTCCCGAGCCCATCCAGCATCCATGGCAGGAACGCTCCAGGGCCGCAACCCGGTACGCCGCCGAACTGTCCGCCGTCGCCGGCCCGCTCACCCCCGCCTCGGTGCTCGCGTCACTGATACACCTGCACGTCATTCGCGCTCTCGGCCCCGACGAAGACGCTGAACAGCTCACGTATCGGTTGGCCCGCCATGTCGCGCTGGCGGCGGTGCGCCGCCGGGTTCGCGCTGTAGGAGCATCCCGATGATCGAAACACCGCTGAGGACTCCGTTGCTACGGGCGGCAGAGGCGATGGCCGCATGTATCACCGACACCCTGACCGAGCCGCCGCCCCCGGACTTCGCAGCGGACGACTACGGGCCACGCAGCACCCGCTGGTACGCCCAGTCGCTGTCCCGTGGTGCCGCCGGAGTGGCACTCCTGCACGGGGTGCGAGCGCAGACAGGACACGCTGGGTGGGAACCGGTCCATGCATGGCTGCGACGCGCGACCGCTGACACGCTGAACAGCGGCAGCGGAGCCGGACTCTGGTTCGGCGCACCCGCTGTCACCCACGCGCTGACCATAGCCATGCCGCACTCTCACTCAGCAGCCCTGGACGCGCTTGATCATGCCCTCGACGATCTGGTGGAACGCCGCCTGGCCGCTGCCACGGCACGCCTCACGGCGGGTGCCCGCCCCTCGCTGTCGGAGTTCGACCTCGTACGCGGACTGACTGGCCTGGGCGCCCACCTGTTGCGCCGTGCCCCGCAGGGACATCTGCTCCGGCGGGTGCTGGCGTACCTGGTTCGGCTGACCGAGCCGGTGCACACCGACGACGCTGCGGGCCGGTTCGCGCCGGGGTGGTGGAGCGCAGACGCCGCCGACCGCGAAGGTTCGGAGCAGGGCGGGCATGCCAACGTCGGCATGGCGCACGGCGTCACCGGCCCATTGGCCCTCCTGGCTCTGGCGATGCGGCAGGACATCCGGGTGTCGGGGCATGCGGAGGCGATCCGCCGGATCTGCACGTGGCTCGACTGCTGGCAACAGACAGGCCCTGCGGGACCGTGGTGGCCGGAGAAAATCACCGTCGCTGAGTTGCACGCCGGGAAGCCCTCCATGAGCGGACCGGCACGGCCGTCCTGGTGCTACGGCACCCCCGGCGTCGCCCGCGCCCAGCAGCTAGCCGGGATCGCTATCGACGACGCCGCCCGGCAAGAGGCGGCAGAAGAGGCCCTGACCCGCTGCCTGGCCGAACCCCTTCAACTCAGCCGGATCGTCGATCCGTCGTTGTGTCACGGCTGGGCAGGGCTTGCCGCTACGGCCTGGTACGCCGCCGCCGACGCCCGCACCACCAGCCTCCAGAAGCAGCTGCCCCAGATCGCGCGCCTGCTGATCCGGCACGCCACGGACACCACCCCGGCACGATCCGGCTTGATCGCAGGCCCGTCCGGGATCGCCCTCACCCTGCACACCGTCGCGACCGGCACCGACATTCGCTGGGCCACCAGCCTGCTGATCAACTAGACAAGGAGGGCGTCGTGGATCTCGATTCCGAACCTGACACCGAGCCACCAGGCGTAGCGCCGGTGAGCCGATGGCGCCAGATCAACCTGACCTTCTCGGACTGGCAGACCGCTGAGGATTTCGCCGCAACGCGGCTCGCCCCTGAGCTCACCGCTGCGGAAGACCACCAGGCGATCACCGCCTTCTGGTTCATCCGTAAGAGCGAGACGTGGCGGCTACGGCTCCTGCCCGGCGACCGGCTCGCCCAGGTCTACGCCCTCCTCGCTGCCATCACCGACGACGACCGCATCCGCGGTGTCACCGAGCCCGTCTACCGGCCCGAGGCGTACGCCTTCGGCGGGGACCAGGCAATGACGATCGCCCATACCCTTTTCCACGCGGACAGCCGCCACATCCTCGGCCACCTCGCCACCACCGGCGGCACCCATCGGCGTGAACTCGGCGTCCTGCTCGCCACTCGCCTCATGCACGCCGCCGGACTGGAGTTCTTCGAGCAGGGCGACGTCTGGCGGCTTCTCGCCTCGCGCCGGCACCAGCCGAACGCCCCCGCGCCGAGCCCACGGCTCATCGCGGCCGTGCAGCGCCTACTCACCGCAGCCGACGACACAGCCAGAAGCCCTCTGGTCATCACCCCGCGATGGCCACAAGCCCACGAGCAGGCGGGCAGGGATCTCGGCTTCCTTGACCGACACGGCGCGCTGACCCGCGACCTACGCGAGGTGCTGACCCACCACCTTGTGTTCCTGTTCAACCGGCTCGGCACCTCCGCCGTTGACACCTGGCTACTCGCGACGGCGGCCGTGACCGCCGCCTTCCACCACCAGTTCGACACCCCATCCGGCTATCAACCTGCCGCCAAGATCGGAAGTAGGGTCAATGCAGTGAACAATTCCCCCACCGCACCGGGAACGTCGAGTGCAGCGACGTTGCGCGAACAACTCGCCAGCACGCTCGAACAGCGCGGCCACATCCGATCCGCCACCGTCGCGCACGCGTTCCGTAAGGTGCACCGCGAGCAGTTCCTTCCCGGTGTCGACCTGGAAACCGTCTATACCCGCCGCCAGATCGTCACCAAACGAGACCCCAGCGGTGCCGCGTTGTCGTCCGCGTCGAGCCCCAGCCTCGTCGCGGACATGCTCGAACAACTCGCCCCGCAACCCGGCCACCGCGTCCTGGAGATCGGCGCGGCCAGCGGCATCAACGCCGCCCTGCTCGCCGAACTGACCAGCCCCGGCGGCACGGTCGTCACCATCGAACTCGACCAGGACCTCGCCGGCGGCGCCCGCGCCAGCCTCGACCGCGCCGGCTACGACACCGTGAAGGTGATCTGCGGCGACGGAGCCTTCGGCGACCCCCATCACGCGCCCTACGACCGGATCATCGTCACCGCCGGAGCGTGGGACATCTCCGCCGCTTGGTGGGAACAACTCTCCGACCACGGCCGCATCGTCGTGCCCCTGCGCGTTCACGAGAGCGGCCTGACCCGATGCTTCGCCTTCGACCGCATCGGCACCTTCCAGCTCGTCAGCACCACAACGCCGCTGGTCTGCGGATTCGTCCCCATGCGCGGCAGCACCGAACACACCGACCACCACGTACGCCTGGACACCGACGTGGTCCTCAAACTCGACGCCGCCGACCAGCCCGACCGCACCGCGCTCGCCAAGGCTCTGAGTCACCCCCGGCTTGAGCGCTGGACCGGCATCCAGGTCAGCGACGCCGACCCGATCGGCCACCTCGACCTGTGGCTCCTCGTGCACGCCAACAAGCCGTTCGGCCGCCTCGGCGTCGGCGATACCGCCCGCACCAGCGGACTAGTCACCCCCGCCTACCGGTGGGCCGGTGCCGCCATCTACCACGGCGGCACCATCGCCTACCTCGCCTTCCAGGAGGCGGGCAACGGCCACCACGAACTCGGCGCAATCGCCCACGGCCCGAACGCCAACACGCTCGCCGCCGAACTGACCAACCTGCTCGACCAATGGGACGAGGCGAACCGCCCCAACCAGCCCACCGTCGCCGCGCACCGCGCAGGAACCCGGCCCGCCGACCACGGCGACATCAGCCGAGCCGACACGATCCTCACAATCTCCTTCTGACCGCCTTCAGACCGGGGCGGCCCCGGTGGACGCGCGCAGCTGAGCCGTCACGTACGACCTGAACACACCTCGTTGCCCACATGCGGCCTTCCGCAGCGGATGAGGACACCATGACTCCATCTCGTGCCGCCACCATCGCGGCCCGCTTCCCTCTCGTCGCCCGCAAGCGACCACCCGCCAAACCACTGGACGCTCGGGTAGACCGGCTCGTCAGGCTTGCCGAGACCGCACACCGCGAGAGCGACCCGGACAAGGCGTCCATGGTGTTCAACGGGGCGGCCCTCATCGCCTCCGACTGCGGAGACACCAGTCTTGCCCGCGCCTGGTGCCGCCGCCACGCCAGCCTCTACCTCAGCCAAGCCCCGCTGAACGGCTACACGGCCCGCTTCGCTCTCGAACCAGTCGTCAACCTCGCTCGCCTGCGCATTCGTGGCGGCGACGGCGACGGCGCGTACCGCCTACTCACCCACCTGTACACGGCCATCGTCGGCGGCACTCCCGCTTCTCTGGACGACCTGGAATTACATCCTCGACAGCTTCCCGCCGATCCCGAAGAGCTCAACCACATCATCGGTTGGCTGCGCGGCATCCTGCTCTCCGACGGAACCCGTGCCCTCACCCTTGCCGGACGGTGGGACGACGCCGTGAACCACTTACGCCGATACGACGGGATCGGACCGACCCTCCTTGATGGACGACAGGTCGCGATCATCGCTCATCTCCTGCAAGACGAAGGGCCGCCAGCCGCGGCCCTCCTCGCGGCCACCGAGATCGAGGCGCCGTGGGAGCAAGCGGTGCATGGGCTCCTCAACACCTGGCAGGAGTCGGCCCTGGGGGCGGTCGCCGTCGACCACGCTGACCTCATCGAGCGAGTGTCAGCCGTACCGCGAACTCCCGGGCTCGCAGTGTTCCGCGTCCGCCTCGGACTGACGGCCCTGGACCTTTCGGCGGGCATGCCAATTGAGGTTGTAGACAACCTGACCAAACAAGTGGTGGCAGATGCGATCCACGACGAGGACGCCAACGCGGCACGCGACCTCATCAATCACCCGGCTGTCGCGGTCGAACACCAAGAGGCGTTACGCCCGTTGATAAAGGCGAGCGGGTTAGACCAGGGCTACCTCCCAGCTACGGCGAATGATCCGCTTTCCGTGGCGCTCGATCTGGCCGGGGCCTCAATCGCTATGCGACGTGATCGAGGTCGGGGAGCAGGATTACGTGCGCGGACGCAGTGATCTGACTCCACAAGTCACCCGTGTCGGTGACCAGCTCCAGATGCACGGCCACGGTTCGTTGAACGGGGAAGGTCCGGCGTTGCGGGTATACGGCACGTCGCTCGGCCCAAGCCCTAGACCGGCACTCGTTCGGATATGCGCCTTGCGCTTAACGCCATCGTCGAGGCCGTGGTGAGCACGACCTATCTGGCCAGCGTGGCACTGGAAGAGGTCGAACGAGCCCAGGCGGAACTCGAACGCCACCTGACGGTCCGACCGTCCGGAGAGTGTGTGACGTGCGGTGAAGTCGAGCCGTGCCTCGGACGCCAAGAGGCCGGCACCACGATCATCAAGTATGGGCGTCTGCCACGCCGTCGACCAGGCGCTTCAGGAGTACGGCGCGCCGCGCCGACCACGGTGGGCGCTGCCCCGATCTCATGGTTCGCGTTGGCGACCGACGGCGACGGTCACGAGGTGACCGGGACGCTATCCGAGGCGTAGGCGCGCACGGGCATCCCGCAGTTCGGTCGCGAATGGGGAGCTCGGGCTTATCGACCGCGCTCGACGTGTCAGTCCACCTGGCGCAGCAGTTTCCGACGGGATCGACGGGATCTGTGTCTGCCCTTCCGGTGATGTCCACCCCTTGCCCTCGGCACCTGCGCCCGGTGCTGGGCATGGGCGGGGGCGTTCGCGAATCTGATCGCGCACGACGCGTACCACCTGGGCCCGGCGCGGACGGTGGTCCCGCCTGGCTAGCGCACCGGGTGGCCGCTGCCGCGCAGCGCGTCCTTGACCTCGGCGACGGTCAGCTCGCCGAAGTGGAAGACACTTGCGGCGAGCACCGCGTCCGCGCCGGCGCCGATCGCGGGCGGAAAGTGGGCCACCTCGCCCGCGCCGCCACTGGCCACCACCGGCACGTCCACCACCGCCCGCACCGCGGCGATCAGCTCCAGGTCGAAGCCCGCCTTGGTGCCGTCGGCATCCATCGAGTTGAGTAGGATCTCGCCGGCGCCCAACTCGGCGCTGCGGGCCGCCCACCGCACGGCGTCCATGCCGGTGCCACGTCGGCCGCCGTGGGTGGTGACCTCGAAGCCGCTCGGCGTCACGCCGTCGGGGGCCCGTCGTACGTCGAGGGAGAGCACGAGCACCTGCCGGCCGAACCGGTCGGCGATCTCGGCGATCAGCTCCGGACGGGCGATGGCGGCGGTGTTCACGCCGACCTTGTCGGCCCCGGCGCGCAGCAGCGTGTCGACGTCGGCGACCTGTCGGACACCGCCACCGACGGTCAGCGGGATGAACACCGACTCGGCGGTGCGGCGCACCACGTCGAGCATGGTGCCCCGGTCACTGGAGGACGCGGTGACGTCGAGGAAGGTCAACTCGTCCGCACCGGCCCGGTCGTACGCGGCGGCCAGCTCCACCGGGTCGCCGGCGTCGCGCAGGTCGAGGAAGTTGACCCCCTTGACCACCCGCCCGGCGTCCACGTCCAGACAGGGGATCACCCGTACCGCCACCGTCATGCCGCGAGCCTATCCTCCGCACGCGCGACGGCGGTCGACCCGATCGGGTCGACCGCCGTAGACGAGTTGTGCGTCACACCTTGACGAGCATCTTGCCGAGGTTGTCGCCGCGCAGCAGGCCGAGGAACGCGGCCGGGGCGTTCTCGATGCCGTCCACGATCGTCTCGTCGTAGGACAGCGAGCCGTCGCGCAGCCAGCCCGCGACGTCCCGGACGAACGCCGCCCGCACGTCGTTGTGGTCGTTGACCAGGAAGCCGCGCAGGGTGAGCCGCTTGCCGATGACGAGCGCCAGGTTGCGCGGCGCGGCCGGCGCCTCGGTGGCGTTGTACTGCGCGATCATGCCGCAGATGGCGGCCCGTCCGTGCAGGTTCATGGCCGAGATCGCGGCTTCCAGGTGGTCACCGCCGACGTTGTCGAAGTAGACGTCGACACCGTCCGGGGCGGCCGCCCGAAGCCCTTCACGGACCCCGTCGTGGTAGTCGAAGGCCGCGTCGAAGCCGAGCGCCAGCAGCCGCTCGACCTTGGCCGGCGAGCCGGCGCTGCCGACCACCCGGCCGGCGCCCTTGAGCTTGGCGATCTGGCCGACCAGGCTGCCCACCGCGCCGGCCGCGGCGGAGACGAAGACCGTCTCGCCGGGCTTCATCGCGGCCACCTCGAGCAGCCCGGCGTACGCGGTCAGCCCGGTCATCCCGAGCACGCTCAGGTACGCGGTGGCCGGGGCGACACCGGGGTCGACCGGGCGGGCGGCGGTGGCGTCGAGCAGCGCGTACTCCCGCCAGCCCAGCCCGTGCAGGACGGTGGCGCCGACGGCGATCTCCGCCGCCTCGCTGGCCACCACCTCGCCGATCGCGCCACCGTCGAGCGGCGCGTCGAGCGCGAACGGCGCCACGTACGACTTGACGTCGTTCATCCGTCCACGCATGTACGGGTCGACGGACATGTACTGGTTGCGGACCACGATCTGGCCCGGCCCGGGCGTCGGGACGTCGGTCTCGACGAGTCGGAAGTTGTCGTCGGTGGGCCAGCCCTGGGGGCGGCTGGCCAGGTGGATCTCGCGGTTGCTGGTCACGGGGTGGTCGTCCTCTCGTCCGCGGATGGGGGCTGCGACGCGGTGTCAGGCGGGCAGGGTCTCGCGAACGGTGAGCGTGACGTCGACGTTGCCGCGGGTGGCGTTGGAGTACGGGCAGACCTGGTGGGCCTGCTCGACGATCTGCTCGGCGGCCTCGCGGGCCACGGCCGGCAGGTCGACGACGAGCTGCACGGTGAGCCCGAAACCGCCGCTGCCGTTCGGGCCGATGCCCACCTCGGCGCCGACCACGGAACCGGTCACGTCGGCCTTGGCCCGCCGGGCAACCAGGCGCAGCGCGCTGTGGAAGCAGGCCGCGTAGCCGGCGGCGAAGAGTTGCTCGGGGTTGGCCGCGCCACCCGCGCCACCCATTTCCTTCGGCACGGCCAGGTCGAGGGCGAAGGTGCCGTCGGAGGTCTCGACGTGGCCGTCCCGGCCGTCGCCGCTGGCGGTCGCGGATGCGGTGTAGAGAACCTGCATGGTGGTCACTGCTCCTTCTGTCGATGGATGGTGTCGGTGACCCGGGTGAGGGTGTCGCGAAGCGCGACCAGCTCACCGAGACCCAGCCCGGTCGCCTGCGCGATCCGCAACGGGACGTCGCAGAGTTGCTCGCGCAGCGACCGGCCCTGCTCGGTGAGGCCGACCTCGACCCGCCGTTCGTCGCGGGCCGACCGCCGACGCACCACCAGGCCCGCCCCCTCCAGCCGCTTGAGCAGCGGGGAGAGCGTGCCGGAGTCGAGTCGCAGCTCGGCGCCCAGCTCGGAGACCGTGGGGGCGTCGTCGGGGCGCTCCCAGAGCACCAGCAGCACCAGGTACTGCGGGTAGGTCAACCCGACCTCGTCGAGGATCGGCCGGTAGACGTCGGTGAGTGCGCGCGACGCGGCGTAGAGCGCGAAGCACACCTGCCGGCGCAGCACCAGGTCATCGGTCACCGTTGAACTGTAGCCCACAATTAAGTTGTGCACAACTTATCGGGCCGGCGATCGACCACCGGGCCGTCGCGGGTCCCTCAGCGCTCGCCGAGGTACGCCTCCAACTCGACCTCCACCAGATGCTCCGGGTGCAGCAGAGCGGCCACCACCACCAGGGTCGCCGCCGGCCGGACCGCACCGAAGACCACGTTGTGCGCCCGGCCCACCTCGTCGGCGTGCAACCGGTCCGTCACGTACATCCTGGTCCGGACCACGTCGCCTGGCTCCGCACCCACCTCGGCGAGCGCGGCCAGCCCGACCCGCAGCGCCTGCGCGGTCTGCGCGGCCGCGTCACCGACGTGCACCACCTGGCCGTCCACGGTCGACGTGCAGCCCGCGGTGAAGGCCCGGTCACCGGCCCGGACCACCCGGGAGTAGCCGTAGTGCTGCTCCCACGGGCCACCGGACCCCAGCCGGGTGACCGTCACGCCTCGGCCAGCGTCCGCAGCGCCTCGGCCACCGTGAAGGCGCCCGCGTAGAGCGCCTTACCGGCGATCACGCCCTCCACCCCGACCGACTCCAGGGTCGCCAACGCCCGCAGGTCGTCCAGGGTGGACACCCCGCCCGAGGCGATCACCGGCCGGTCGGTGCGGGCACACACCTCGCGCAGCAGATCCAGGTTCGGCCCGCGCATCGTGCCGTCCTTGGTGATGTCGGTGACCACGTACCGGCTCGCGCCCGCCTTGTCCAACCGCTCCAGCACCTCGTACAGGTCACCGCCGTCCCGGGTCCACCCCCGCGCCGACAGGGTGTGGCCCCGCACGTCAAGCCCGATGGCCACCCGGTCGCCGTACTCCGCGACCACCCGGTCACACCAGACCGGGTCCTCCAGGGCGGCGGTGCCGATGTTCACCCGGGCCGCCCCGGTGCCCAACGCGGCGCGCAGCGACTCGTCGTCGCGGATGCCACCCGACAACTCCACCTTGACGTCCAACTGGCGCACCACCTCCGCGAGCAGGTGCGCGTTGGTGCCCCGCCCGAACGCCGCGTCCAGGTCGACCAGGTGGATCCACTCCGCACCGTCCTGCTGCCAGGCCAGCGCGGCGTCCAACGGGTCGCCGTAGGTGCTCTCGCTTCCGAGGGCACCCTGGACGAGCCGGACGGCCCGGCCGTCGGCGACATCCACGGCGGGCAACAGGGTCAGGCTCACAGTCTTCTCCTCGGTCAGGTACGACGGTCCAGGGCGATCACCACGATCGCCGGCAGTACGAGCAGCAAGAGCACGATCAGCGCGATACGCAACGCCATGTTGTCGACGAACGACCAGATCAGGATCAACGCCGCGCCGGTGAGCAGCACGATCGCCGCCCGCTCACCCCGGGTGTGCCGGGCCAGCCGCCCGGAGCGACCCCGCCGCAGCCGCGGCGTCAAGCCACGCACCACCGCGCGGCGACGCTGACGGCGGGCGACCTGGCGCTGCCGGACCGCCCGCTCCCGGGCCTGCTCCGCTTCCCGCTCCGCCCGTCGGCGGGCGCGCTCACGGCTCACCGCGGCACCCGCCGGTCGGGCACCGCGCGACGACGCTCAGCCACCGTTTGACAACGTGGCGAGCCAGTTGCGCAACAGCGCGGCACCGGTGTCGGCGGACTTCTCCGGGTGGAACTGGGCCGCCGACAACGAGCCCCGCTCCACCGCGGCGACGAAATCCGTGTCGTGGTGGGCGGTGGTCACCGTGGCACCGGCGGCGGCAAGCGCCGCCGGATCGCCCATCGCGTACGAATGGACGAAGTAGAACCGGCTCTGCTCCGCCAACCCGGCGAACAACACCGACTCGCGGGGGGCCCGGACCGTGTTCCAGCCCATGTGCGGCAACCTGGTGGCCGCCAGTCTGGTCACCCCGCCGGGCAGCAGCCCCAACCCCTTGGTCACCACCCCGTGCTCGTCGCCGTGCTCGAAGAGCACCTGCATGCCCACGCAGATGCCGAGCACCGGCCGGCCAGCGGCCACCCGTTCGGCGATCACCGGGCCAGCGCCGAGCGCCTCGATCCCCGCCATGCACGCCGCGTACGCACCCACACCCGGCACCACGAGACCGTCCGCGGCAGCCGCCGCGGCCAGGTCGTCGGTCACCCGGACATCCGCACCGGCGGCGGCCAGCGCCCGCTCCGCCGAGCGCAGGTTGCCCGAGCCGTAGTCGAGCACCACCACGTCACTCATGTCGCCACCCCGATCACCCGTTCTCCGGCAGCAGCCGCAGCACCCCGGCAGCCGTGGCGAGCACCGCGAGCACCGCGGTGATCAGCACGGCCCCCTTCGGCGCGCCCTGCCGGTAGAGCGACCAGGTGCCACCCGCGAGCACCCCGGCCAGGATCAACAACAACGTCGGCAACGCGGCACCCATCAGAGCCGCCTTCCATTCGCGACTGCGGG
>NZ_JBEZGM010000019.1:80024-146399 GCF_040649995.1 Micromonospora sp. NPDC048835
GGCTCCGCTGCGCTGCACTCCTCGCGCTCATCAGAGCCGCCTTCCATTCGCGACTGCGGGGCTCCGCTGCGCTGCACTCCTCGCGCTCATCAGAGCCGCCTTCCATTCGCGACTGCGGGGCTCCGCTGCGCTGCACTCCTCGCGCTCATCAGAGCGCGCCCTTCGTGCTCGGGATCGCACCGGCCGACCGCGGGTCGATGGAGGTGGCCTCGCGCAACGCGCGGGAGACCGCCTTGAACTGCGCCTCCACCACGTGGTGCGCGTCCGGGTGACCGCCCGGCCGGGCCGCCCGCAGCACGTCGACGTGCAGCGTGACCCGGGCCGCCTGGCCGAAGGACTCCCAGATGTGCCGGGTCATGCTCGTCGCGTAGACCGGCCCGATGTAGGGGGCGAGCACCGGCTCGTCGTGCACCACGTACGGCCGACCGGAGAGGTCCACCGCGGCCCGGACCAGCACCTCGTCCATCGGCACGGTCGCCGAGCCGTACCGCCGGATGCCGGCCTTGTCGCCGAGCGCCTGATCGAACGCCGCACCCAGCGCGAGCGCGGTGTCCTCGATCGTGTGGTGCGCGTCGATCTCCAGGTCACCCACGGTGCGCACGGTCAGGTCGAAGCCGCCGTGCCGGGCGATCTGGTGCAGCATGTGGTCGTAGAAGCCCACACCGGTGCTGATCTCGGCGGCTCCGGTGCCGTCGAGGTCGATCTCGACGAGGACCTTGGTCTCCTTGGTGATCCGCTCCACCCGGGCGGTCCGACTCATGTGACTCTCTCCATCGCGGTGAGGAAGGCATCGGTCTCGGCGGCGGTGCCGGCGGTCACCCGCAGCCAGCCGGGCAGGCCGACGTCACGGACCAGCACCCCCTGCGCCAACAGGGCGTCCCAGACGACGCTCTGGTCGCCGCCCACCTCGAAGAGCACGAAGTTGGCGTCGCTGTCGGCGACCCGCAACCCGCGCTCCCGCAGCGTCGCCACGATCCGGTCCCGCTGCGCCATGATCGCGCTCACCGTACCGAGGAGGGCGTCGCGGTGGGTCACCGCCGCACGCGCGGCGGCCTGGGTGAGTGTGGAGAGATGGTATGGCAGCCGGACGAGCTGCACGGCCCGCACCACCGCCGGATCGGCGGCCAGGTAACCCAGCCGGCCGCCGGCGAAGCCGAACGCCTTGCTCATCGTCCGGGTGACCACCAGCCGCGGGTGGCCGGGCAGCACCGCGAGGGCGCTGACCGTGCCGGGGCGGGCGAACTCGGCGTACGCCTCGTCGACGACCACCATGCCGGGCGCGACGTCGAGCACGGCGGCGATCACCGCCGGGTCCAGTGCCGTGCCGGTGGGGTTGTTCGGCGAGCAGAGGAAGACCACGTCCGGCCGGTGCTCGCGGACCTGGGCGACCGCGTCGTCGGCGGTCAACCCGAAGTCGACGCCGCGCACGGCGGGCACCCACCGGGTGCCGGTGCCGAGGGCCAGCAGCGGGTGCATCGAGTACGCCGGAACGAAGCCGAGCGCGGTGCGCCCCGGCCCGCCGAACGCCTGGAGCAGTTGCTGCTGGATCTCGTTGGAGCCGTTGGCCGCCCACACCTGGTCGACGGTGAGCCCGTGCCCGAGGTATTCGGCCAGGTCGGCGCGGAGGGCCACCGCGTCCCGGTCCGGGTAGCGGTTCAGCTCACGCAGCTCGGCCGCGAGCGCCTTGCCGATCGCCTCGACCACCGGCTCCGGCACCGGGTGGGAATTCTCGTTGGTGTTGAGCCGCACCGGCACGTCGAGCTGCGGTGCCCCGTACGGCGACAGCCCCCGCAGGTCGTCCCGGATCGGCAGGTCCTCGAGACTGGTCACGCCGACCCTCCCGGGAAGCGGGCCTGGACCGCCTGGCCGTGCGCGGGCAGGTCCTCGACGTTCGCCAGGGTGACCACGTGCGGGGCCACGTCGCGCAGCGCCGCCTCGGTGTACTCGATCAGGTGCACACCGCGTAGGAACGACTGCACCGACAGCCCGGAGGAGTGCCGGGCGCAGCCACCGGTGGGCAGTACGTGGTTGGACCCCGCGCAGTAGTCGCCGAGCGACACCGGCGACCAGGCGCCCACGAAGATCGCCCCGGCGTTGCGAACCCGGAGCGCCCACTCCCGGGCGTCGGCCGTCTGGATCTCCAGGTGCTCGGCCGCGTACGCGTCGACCACCCGCAGCCCCGCCTCCAGGTCGTCGACGAGCACCACGCCGCTCTGCTCGCCGGTCAGCGCCGTGGTCACCCGCTCGGCGTGCTTGGTCGCCGGCACCTGCCGGGCCAGCTCGGCCTCGACCGCCTCGACCAACCTCACCGACGGGGTGACCAGCACGCTCGCGGCGAGCGGGTCGTGCTCGGCCTGGCTGATCAGGTCGGCGGCCACGTGCGCCGGGTCGGCCGTGTCGTCGGCCAGGATGGCGATCTCGGTCGGCCCGGCCTCGGCGTCGATGCCGACCACACCGCGTAGCAGCCGCTTGGCGGCGGTCACCCAGATGTTGCCCGGGCCGGTGATCAGATCGACCGGCTCGCACCGCAGGTCACCCGCCGGGTCGACCGCCGCGCCGTACGCGAGCATCGCCACCGCCTGGGCCCCGCCCACGGCGTACACCTCGTCGACGCCGAGCAGCGCGCACGCGGCGAGCACCCGGGCGTCGGGCAGGCCGCCGTTGTCCTTCTGCGGCGGGCTGGCCACCACCAGCGACCGCACGCCGGCCGCCTGGGCGGGCACCACGTTCATCACCACCGTCGACGGGTACATCGCCAGGCCGCCGGGCACGTAGAGGCCGACCCGGTCGACCGGCAGCCACCGCTCGGTGACCGTGCCGCCCGGCACCACCTGCGTGACGTGGTCGGTGCGCCGCTGGTCGGCGTGCACCCGACGGGCCCGGGCGATCGACTCCAGCAGCGCGGCGCGCACGCCGGGGTCGAGCACGCCCTCGGCCTCGGTGATCGCCTCGACCGGCACCCGCAGCACCTCCGGGGAGATGCCGCCGAACCGTTCGTTGGCCTCCCGGATCGCCGGGTACCCATGCTCACGGACCGCCTCCACCAGGGGCCGGATGCGCTCGACGGCGACGGACACGTCGAGCTGGGCACGGGGCAGCAGGCGGCGCGGGTCACCGAGACCGTCGCGCAGGTCGATCCGATTCAGCACGCTTGCGAGTCTAGGCGGCCGTCCCGACGTCCACCCGAGCCGCCCGTACGCCGGGACGGTGAGCCGGGCCACGCCGGGCGGGGCGAGATTGGTTAGGCTCCACCATGTGACCGCACGGCTGCCGGTGTTCCCGCTCGCAACGGTGCTCTTTCCGGGCCTGGTGCTGCCGCTGCACATCTTCGAGGAGCGCTACCGGGCGCTGGTCCGACACCTGGTCGACCTGCCCGAGGGCGCGCCGCGTGAGTTCGGTGTGGTGGCCATCCAGGCCGGCTGGGAGGTCGCGCCCGCCGGTCCGGGCGCGCGGGCGACGCCTGGCGTCGGTGAGGTCACGCTGCACGAGGTGGGCTGCACCGCCGAGCTGCGTCAGGTGACCGAGCTGCCCGACGGGGGTTTCGACATCGTCACGGTCGGCCGCCGTCGGTTCCGGATCGCCGAGGTCGACGACAGCGCGCAGCCCTACCTGACGGCCGACGTCGAGTGGCTGCCCGACCAGGGCGGCCCGGACGAGGTGGCCGATCTGCTGGCGGCCCGGGTGATCGCGGTGTTCCGGCAGTATCTGGGCCTGATCCGCTCCGACCCGGAGGAGATCTCCGAGCAGTTGCCGGAGGACCCGACGGTGCTCTCGCACCTGGTGGCGGCGACCGCGGCACTCACCGTCGACGACCGGCAACGGCTGCTGGCGATCGACGACACCGCCTCCCGGCTCCGCGCCGAGCTGCGGTTGCTCAACCGCGAGGCGGCTCTGCTGCGTCAGGTGCGGGCGGTTCCGGTGCCACTTGCGGAGTTGGCGTCCCCGCCGACACCCAACTGAACTCCCCCGGCTCGGGCTCCGGGCGTAGCCCCGGCCACCGCGACCAGCCGGCCAGCAGCGTGTACGTGACCGCGGCCCCGAACGCTGGCAGCAGCAGGTTGCCGTGCGGCACCGGCAGCACACCGAGCAGCCAGTCCACCCCACCGGCGCGCAGGTCGGCGGGTTTGCTGAAGGCCTGCCCGGCCGGGGCGGTGGCCAGCAACCGGTCGAAGGTGGCCAGGCCGATCCGTCGCCCGACCTGCCAGGCCACCGGCGCGGCGGCCAGGCTGCCGAGCACCGCGGCGAGCAGCCCGACCGGGCCGCGCCGCCGACGCAGCACGAACCACAGGGCGAGCGCCACGAGCAGCCCGAAGGCCAGCCCGAGCAGGCTGAACCACCCGTCGGCGGCGATCGGCTGCTCCGGTTGCGGCTCGGCGTAGATCGCCCCCTCGGCGGTCTTGAGCACCGGAGTGTCCGGCGCGAGCACGGCCCAGAGCAGCCCGAGCGGAACACCGAGCGCGGCAACCGCGAGCACGACGCCGAGCACCGTCGCCACGGCACGCCCCGGACGTCGCGGCTCGTCGAACCGAAGCTCCAGCACGCTTGCGTACGCCGCCGGGCCAGGCGGCTGGGTCGGGTCGAACCCGACCGGCGCGGCGCCGGCGAACGGGTCGACCCCCGGCGGTGTCTCGCCCGGGGTACGGGGTGGCGAGGCCCGGTCGGGCTCGTCGACGGGCCGCTCGGGATCGGGGTTGTCCGTGCTCACCCGATGATCCTCTCAGGCCCGTCGGGAGAGCGGGGCTCCGGTGGCGGCAGACCAGCTCACCGGGCGAACGGCTCCACCATCATCGCGGCGGCCCGCAGCCACGCCTGTCGGGTCTCCGGTTGGAGTTGGTGGTACTCGATCGACGACCCGGTCTCCAGCGCCGGGTCGTACGGCACGACGGCCACTCCCCGGGTACGGGTGGCGAAGTGCCGCTCCAGGTCGTCCTGGAGCGTCGAGCGCCCCGGCGTCGGGCAGGAGATGAGGGTGATGGCGTTGTCCGCCAACTCACCCATTCCCTCCTCGTGCAGCAGGTCGAGCATCCAGTCCGCGCTGAACGCCGCGTCCTCCCGGGGCACCGTGGTCACCACGAGCTGGTCGGCGGCCTGCATCACGGTGCGCCAGTTGGGGCTCTCCACGTTGTTGCCGGTGTCCACACAGACCACGTCGTGGGTACTCCGCAGCAACTCCAGTACCCGTCGGACGGTGAACTGGTCCAGTCGTTGGGCGAAGCGCGGGCTCTCCTCGCCGGCAAGCACGTCGTACGAGCCGTCGGAGGCGTGCCGCAGGTAGTCGTCCAGCCGGTCCAGCAGGGTCGCGCCCTCCAGGATCTCGATCTGGGCCAGGTCGCTGATCAGGTGCCGGATGGTCCGGGCGTGCCGGGCGCTGCCGGCGCGCAGGCCGAGGGTGCCGCGCAGCTCGTTGTCGTCCCAGGCCAGCACACCCTTGCCGCGCACACTGCCGACCGTGGCCGCGGCGAGCACGGTGGCGGTCGTCTTGTGCACCCCGCCCTTGGGATTGGCGAAGGCGAACACCCGGGGGGTGCCCAGGTCACGCTTGAGCACCCCGTTGGCGCGCTCCTGTTCCGGGTCGACGGAGTGCGGCCGCCACTCCACCCGGGCCGGGTAGCCACGTTCGGCGACCGCCGGGGCAGGTGGGGGCGGGGCGACCGGCGGCGGGGCGACCGGGGGTGGGAGGACCGGCGGCGGGGCGACCGGCGGCGCGGGCGGCGGGGCGACCGGCGGGAGCGCGGGCGGGGCAGCCGGATAGCCGGTCTCGGGCTGGTAGCCGGTCTCCAGCAGCGCGTACCGCGACTCCACCTGTGGGTCGCCCGGCCGGTAGCCGTTGTCGAGCAACGCGTAACGCGACGGGATCGGCTCGGGGCCACGTGGCGGCGGCTCGGGCTCGGCCCGGTAGGTCGGCTCGGCGCGGTAGTCCGGCTCGGCGCGGTAGCCGGGCGCGGCCCGGTAGTCCGGCTCAGCGCGGTAGCCCGGCTCGGCCCGGTAGCCGGGTTCGCCGCGGTAGTCCGGCTGGTCGGTCCGGTACGCCGGCTCGGCCCGGTAGTCCGGCTCGGCGCGGTAGCCCGAGTCGGTCCGGTACGCCGGTTCGGCGCGGTAGTCCGGCTCGGCCCGGTAGTCCGGCTCGGCGCGGTAGCCCGGTTCGGCCCGGTAGGCGGGGTCGACCCGGTAGGTCGCCTCGGCGCGGTAGCCAGGCTCCGCACCGTACGACAGGTCGGCCGGATGCCCGATGGCGGGTGCGCGCCCGGCGTAGCCGTTGGGGGCCGCACGCCGTGGCAGCGGGTCCGGCGGCGGCTCGTCGGCGCGCCGGTCCGGATCGGTCTGCTCCGCGCCGCGACCGCCCAAGCGGGCACGGTCCAACAACGCACGCCACCGCGGCGCTGGTTCGGCCGGCCGGCCCCAGCCGGTCTCACTGCCCTCCACGGCCCGCCCTCCCAGCGCCATCGATCTCTGTCTGACAGGCTACGAACCCAACCCTATTCGGACCACACCTTGGAGCGCACACCAGCCGGCGCAGATCACGACGACGGCGACGGCGACGACTGCTCGGCGACGGTGGCGTCCGGCGAGGTCGTGACGCTCGGCGGTGCCGGGGCGGTGGGCTCCGGCGTCGCCGGTTCGGGTGACGGAATCGTCACGACTGGTGCGGGTTCCGACGATTCGCCCACGGGCGTCGAGGGCGCCGGCGCGCTGATCACCGGCGCCGGCCGCTCGGCCTCGGTCGGTACCGGCGTCGGCCCGGTGTCGGCCGGCGGAACCACCACGTCACGCTGCTCCGGCAGGGGCGGTGTGAAGACCGTGCGGTCCAGCCGGTACACCTCCGGGGCGGGGTCGACCGCCCGCACGTCCGGCCGGGCCGCGACGCCGCGCAGCGCCACCGGCGTCGCGCGAACCACCGCCGCGTAGACGCAGGCGCAGCCGGTGCGGTACGCGGCGGCCTCGGCGGCGGCCACCTCGGCACCTGTGGCGTACTGCTCCCGAAGCTCCCGCTCGCCGACCCCGTCGCCCTCGACGGCGGCGGCCCTGGCCCGGTAGTCGGCGGCCTCCGCCTCCTTGCGGGCCGCCACCTGCGCCATCCCGGCGACCACGTCGTCGGGCACCCGCAGCGCGGGGATCTTGACGATCTCGGTCTGCCGGCCGGGCAGCGGAACCCGCCCGAAGACCGTCGACACCCCGACGTCACCAAACACCGTCGCCAGCCGCTGCGGTGGCAGGTACGCGTCGAACGTGACGAGCGCGTACGTGCCCTCGGCTGCCGGGGCGGACGCGGGCAACGCGGCCAGGTCGGCGGCGGCCGACCGCAGGTAGCCGGGGACGGAGTCGCCGTCGGCGACGCCGACCCGGGTCACCTCGCCGACTGTCCGGTCGCCCACCGGGTCGTCGTCGACGGCCCAGACGGCAGCGCCCAGCACCGCCGCCGCGGAGAGCACGGCGGCCCAGCTGAGCACGCCGGAGCGCGACGGCCGGTCGCCCAGCCGGGCCACGGCCCGGGTCAGCGGCGGCAGCAGCCGCTGGTCCAGTTGCCGCAGCAGGTTGCCGGCGCGCACGGGCGGGATCCCCTCTGTGGATCGGTGTCGGGTGGTCGCCGCTCAGTCACGCAGGACCTGGAGCGCACGTTCCAGGTCGTCAGGGTAGTCGCTGACGAACCGGACCTCGTCCCCCGTTCGGGGATGCAAAAAGCTCAGTTCGCGGGCGTGCAGCCACTGTCGGGCCAGACCGAGACGGGCCGAGAGGGTGGGGTCCGCGCCGTAGGTGAGGTCGCCCACACACGGGTGCCGCAGGGTGGAGAAGTGCACCCGGATCTGGTGGGTGCGGCCGGTCTCCAGCCGCACGTCGACAAGACTCGCCGCCGGGAAGGCCTCAAGCGTGTCGTAGTGGGTGATGCTCGGCTTGCCGCCGGAGACCACCGCCCACCGGTAGTCGTGCGTGGGGTGCCTGTCGATCGGCGCGTCGACGGTGCCCCGCAGCGGGTCCAGGTGACCCTGCACCACCGCGTGGTAGCCCTTGTCCACCTCGCGGTACTTGAAGGCCCGCTTCAACGCCGTGTACGCCTGCTCGCTCTTGGCCACCACCATGATCCCGGTGGTGCCCACGTCGAGCCGGTGCACCACGCCCTGCCGCTCGGCGGCGCCGCTCGTGGAGATGCGGTGCCCGATCGCGGCGAGCGCGCCGATCACCGTCGGCCCGGTCCACCCGGGGCTCGGGTGCGCGGCCACCCCCACCGGCTTGTCGACCACGACGATGTCGTCGTCGGCGTAGACCACCCGCAGGCCGGGCACCGCCTGCGGCACCACGGTCGGCGGTGCGACCGGGGCCGGCAGCGTGACGTCCAGCCAGGAGCCGGCCTTGACCTTGTGCGAGTTGGGCCGGGCTGCGCCGTCGACGAGCGCGTCGCCGGCGTCGACAAGGGCAGCGGCGGCCGTGCGGGAGAGCCCGAACAGGCGGGACACCGCCTGGTCCAGGCGCATGCCGTCGAGGCCGTCCGGAACCGGAAGGGAACGGTGGTCGCCGCCAGCGGCGAACGCGGAGGTCATGCCCGCTCCCGCTGCTCGGTGCCGGACGCGGCGTCGGTGCTGGCCTGGTCGCCGTCGCGCCCCGCCCGCCGCCCGTCACGCTGGCGACCGGTCAGCTCCAACAGGACTGCCAGCAGCACGCCGCAGACGAGCGAGCTGTCGGCCAGGTTGAACACCGGCCAGACCTGACCGTACGGGTCGAAGAGGCTGATCATGTCGACCACGTGCCCGTGGAAGGGGGACGGCGCCCGGAAGATCCGGTCCACGAGGTTGCCCAACGCACCGCCGAGCACGAGACCGAGGGAGACCGCCCAGGGCAGCGAGCGCAGGCGCAGTGCCATCCAGACGATCCAGCCGACCACACCGATGGTGATCAGCGGGAAGACCCAGGTGTGGTCTGCGCCGATGCTCCAGGCCGCGCCGCTGTTGCGGGTCAGGCTCAGGTAGACGGCCCCGCCGAGGAGCCGGACCGGCTCCCGGTCGGTGAGCGCGGCCAGCGCGAGGTGCTTGGTGACCAGATCGGCCAGCAGGGCCACCAGGGCGACTCCGGCGAGCAGCGCGACGGCCGGGGGCCGGCGGGTGCCGCCGCCCGGGTCGGTGCGGCCGGGTTCGGCGGACGGTGCTGCGGTCATGCGCTCCCCATCGACAGTCTTGGCGGTGATCGCTCACCGTCTCATCACCGCCGGGGAACGGACCTCAGCGCCGCTCCTCCAGCTGCTTGCACGTCACACACTGGGTGGCCGACGGGAAGGCGGCGAGGCGCTCGACCGGGATCGGGTTGCCGCACCGCTCGCACCAGCCGTAACCACCCTCGTCGAGGCGCTCCAGAGCGCGCTCCACCTGCGTGATCCGTTCCAGAATGCTGTTGGCGAGAGAGATCTCCTGCTCCCGCTCGAGCGTCTTGGTGCCCGTGTCGGCCTGGTCGTCCCCGGCCGAGTCGGTCAGCCGATCGCGCTGCAGCTCGGTGATCTCACTCAGCGTCTGATCGTACTCGGCACGAAGCTCGTCCCGCCGCGCCGCCAGCGCCGCCCGGATCTTCTCGGTCTCCGCCGTGCTGCGGGTGGCCTTGACCACCGGCTTGCGCCCGGCGGTCCTGGTGTCGGCTGGCTTCGCCATGGGTCGCTCCCTCGGCCGGCGGAACCGCGCGGTCCGCGGCGCCTGGTCAGGGGGCGCCACGCGGGGCGTCCCCTATGTACGAAAAGGGGCGCGCGGCGACGAACGCCGCGCACTCCGGAGATTGGCAAGAATACGGAACGTACAGGCGTGCGACAACGTGCCGCACCGTCGCGCCGCCTAACAGCCCCTAGTCTGCCTAACTGGGGCAAAGGGAACGGTAGCAGATCAATTGCCCACCTCATCCCCGTACTCACCGAACCATCGGGCCAGACGACCCCGCCGACTGACCGCCCGCAAGCGCCGTTCCGCGGCGTCGCGTACCCCGCCGGTCGCCACGATCAGCAGACTGTCGCCGGTCTTCAACCGGGTGTCCGGGGCGGGCACGAAGCCCACACCGTCGCGCAGCACCAGGGTCACCGACGCGCCCAGCGGGAGGCGCAACTCGTCCACGTGCACACCCGCGAGTCGCGAGCCCGGCGGCACCTCCACCTGGAGCAGGTCCGCCCGCATCCGCTCCAGCGGCGCGGTCTCCACATGGATCTCGGCGGCCTCGGCCGGCGCGGTCACCCGCAACCGGCGGGCGAACGGCCCCAACGTCCCGGTCTGCACCAGCGTGAAGATCACCACCAGCACGAACACCACGTCGAAGAGCCGCTCCGCGCCGGGCACCCGCTCGGAGAGCGGAATGGTGGCCAGCACGATCGGCACCGCCCCGCGTAGCCCGGCCCAGGACAGGAACGCCTGTTCGCGAAGGCCGACCCGGAACGGCGACGCCGAGACGGCCACCGACAGCGGCCGGGCCAGGAGCACCAGAGCCAGCCCCGCGACCACCGCGGGCAGCACCGCCGCGCCCAGCCGGCCCGGCGACGCCAGCAACCCGAGCAGCACGAACAACCCGATCTGGGCGAGCCACGCCAACCCGTCCGCGAAACCGAGAATCGCCTGCCGGTGCGACAGGCGGGCATTGCCCAGCAACACCCCGGCCACGTAGACGGCAAGGAAGCCCGAGGCGTGCAGAACCGCCCCCGCCGCGTACGCCAGCACGGTGATGCCCACCGCGGCGATCGGGTAGAGCCCGGCCGAGGGCAGCGCTGCCCGACGCAACGCCCAGGTGCCGGCGACGCCCGCCGCCACGCCCACCGCGGCCCCGACGCCCAGCTCGTAACAGACGAGCGCGACCTCGTACCACCACGGGTGCGACAGGCCCCGGTGGGACAGCAGCACCACCAGCAGCACCACCGGGGCGTCGTTCATCCCCGACTCGGCCTCGAGTGTCGCCACCAGCCGGGGCGGCAGCCGCAGCCGACGCAGGGTGGCGAAGACCGCCGCCGCGTCGGTGGACGAGAGGACCGCCCCGTAGAGCAGCGCCAACCGCCAGTCCAACCCCAGCAGCAGGTGCACGGCCACGCCGACCACGACGATGCTGACGACCACCCCGACCGTGGAGAGGGCGGACGCCAGCCCGAGCACCGGGCGCAGCGTGGTCCACCGGGCGGTGAGGCCGCCCTCCGCGATGATCACGATCAGCGCGCAGAAACCGAGGGTCCGGGTCAGCTCGACGTCGTCGAAACGGATGCCCAGCCCGCCCTCGCCGATCGCCACGCCCAACGCCAGGTAGACCAGGAGGCTGGGCACGCCGAGCCGGGTGGAGAGTCGCACCGCGCCGACCGCGACGAGCAACACCGCCGCACCGAGCAGCAGCGCGACGTCCAGCCCGGGTGTCACGGCTGCCTTACTCGGCGGATCCGTCGCGCAGTCGGCGCAGCAGCTCGGGCATCTCCGGGCCGGGCCGATCGACGAGGAAGAGCTTGTCCCGGCTGGCCGCACCGGCACGCAGTGCCACCGCGGCCGGGCGGACGCCCAACGCGCCGGCCAACGCCCGACGGGCCGCCTCGGTGGCCCGACCGTCGACGGCCGGGGCGTGGACCGCGATCACGAGGGCCGGCCCGTGCGGGCCGTCGAAGCGGCCACCCACCCGGTCCCGGGAAGCGCCCGGCTTCACCCGTACCGCCACGGTGAGCGTGTCGTGTGCGGGCACCGACGCCGCTTCAGATCGGCCGGGCGTCGGCGAGGAGAGCGGTCGCCGGCGCGCAGTGCGCGCACGGGGTGAAGCCGAGTTCGACGGCTTCGGCGACCGGCAACGTCTCGGGCTGCCAGCCAACGAGGTGGGGGCAGGTGTCGAGGTGGTAGCGAGGGCGACCGTCGACGACCTCGACGTCGTCGAGCAGTCGCGCCACCCGGGCCGCCTCGGCGGCCGTGATCTGCTGGGCGGCCGGCTCGTCGACCGCCGTCACCACCGGGTCGAACACGTCGTCCGTCGACGCCACGGCCGGCGGTGCCGGGCTGACCGGTCGCGCACGCGAGGACGCCTCGTCCGCCGCAGTCACCACCGGCGACGCCTCGTCGAACCGCGGGTCGAACGGCGACGCCTGGTCGACGCGCGCCGGCTCGAACGGCGACGCGTCGTCGATCGGCGCCAGATGGTCGACCGGTGCCACATGGTCGACCGGCGGTGCGGGTGGTTGCCGCCACCCGGCACCGCCGGTACCAAACGTCGTGGGCACGTGCTGGACCGGCACCTCCGGCTCGACCAGCGACGGTCCGTACGCGACACCCGGTGTGGCCTGGCTGGCCGTGCGGGAAGCGTCGGTTGGCCGCGGGTCGGACCGGCCGGGATCCGCCATGGCACGGTTGGCGGCTGCCTGGCGGGCGCCCACCACCAATGCCACGGCGGCCAGCAGACTGGCCGCGATGGAGATGACCAACAAGAAGCTGGAGCCACCGGCCAGGCCGAGCACCAGTAGCACCACCGCGACGAGGATGAGCAGCAGACTTGCGACAATCACGGCTCACCCCCGCCGCGTCGAACCGTCCAGGCGGAGCCGGCGACCGTCACCATGTGCGGAGAGCGAGCGCCGGCCGGTGCTCAGCGTCCGGCTTCGAGGGCGCCGGAGCGCCCGCCGCCGCCGTACGAACCAGCGAGACCCGCTGCGGCCAGCCCGTTGCCGCCGGTGACCCGGCCGGCTTCGGAGCGGGTCATCTCGGCCTCGAGGCCCTGGCCACGACCGTCGAGGTCACGCAGCTGGCTCTCCAGGTACGCCTTGAGCCGGGTGCGGTACTCGCGCTCGAACTGCTTGAGCTCCTCGATGTGCTTCTGCAGGGCCGTGCGCTTGGCGTCCAGGCCGCCCATGGCCTCCTGGTGCCGCTGGCGGGCGTCCCGCTCGAGGGCGTCAGCCTTCGCGCGCGCCTCCCGGGTCACCTCCTCGGCCTTGCTGCGAGCCTCGGAGAGCAGCTGGTCGGCCTCGCGGCGAGCGTCGGAGACGTGGTCGTCGGCGGTGCGCTGGGCCATCATCAGCACGCGCAGGGCCTGCTGCTCACCGTCACCGGTGACGCCGCCGGCCGGGCCGCCGGTCGCGCGGACCTGCTCCAGCTCGGCCTGCATCGCGCGGGCAGCCTGCTCGGCCGCCGACTTGTCGCGCTGCACCCGGTCCAGTTGGGCCTTGACGTCGTTGAGCTCCGCCGCCAGTCGGGCGTCGCCGCCGGGGCCTGCGGGGGCACCGCCACGGCCGCCGCGCTCCACCTGGGCGCGCAGCTCGTTGTTCTCCTCGATGAGACGGGCGAGCTCGCGCTCGACCTCATCGAGGAAGGCGTCGACCTCCTCCTCGTCATACCCCCGCTTGCCGATCGGCGGCTTTTTGAAGGCGACGTTGTGGACGTCGGCCGGGGTCAGCGGCATCGAAACTCCTCGGGTCAGTTGCGGCCGCGAAAGCGCGTCGGTCATCAGGCAGATGCCCTGATCGACGGCCCTAACACGAACTCCATCAGCACGAACAGGATAACCAGGAGCACAAGGGAGGCCAGGTCGATGCTCACGGTACCAATTCGCAGCGGAGGGATCACACGCCTCAACGCGTTGAGAGGGGGATCAGTGACGCTCCACACGGATTCCAATCCTGCCGATGCTCCACGCCCCGGTTGCCAGCGACGGCCGTACTGCAGGACGGCGCTCAACACGAACCGGGACAGAAGAAGGAGCAGGAAGACATAAAGGATCAGGTACAGCACTTGCAGTAAGATCGACAACACGGTCAGCGACGTCCCTTGGTCGGGCGGGGTCAACTCAGACTGAAAAAGCCGCCCTCAGCGATCTTGGCCTTGTCCTCAGCGGTGACCTGGACGTTGGCCGGTGAGAGCAGGAACACCCGATTGGTCACGCGCTCGATCGTACCGCGCAGCCCGAACGCCAGTCCGGCGGCGAAGTCCACCAGACGGCGGGCATCCGCCTCATCCATCTCGGTGAGATTGATGATCACCGGGACCCCGTCGCGGAAGTGCTCGCCGATGGTGCGCGCCTCCCGGTAGGTGGTCGGGTGCAGCGTGGTGATCTGGTACCGCTGCTCCTCCTCCGGAAGGACCCGCTCGCGGGGCGTGACCTGCGGCGCGAGGGCCAGGTTGTCCCTGGTGTGGTAGGTCAGCGCACCGGAGGTCTCACTCGCCGACGAGCGGGTGATCGACCGTACGCTGGACCGCTCGATCCGCTCCGGGCGCTCAGCGTCACCGCGCTCGGACTCGCTCAACCGCCCGCTCGCCCGCTCGGAGAGTCGACCCCGCCCACTGTCACGCGGCCGAGGAGCCGGTGGCTCCTCGGTGTCGTCCTCGTCCTCGTCGGCGAACTCCTCGGCGTACCGGCTCTGCCGGTAACGCGAGTCGCGGTAGCCACCCTTTTCGTAGCCACCGTCGTCGTAGGCCCGCTCGTCGTCTTCTTCGACCAGACCGAGCCAGACCCCCGCCTTGCGCAGTGCACCCATCCCGCGCCCTTCCGTCCGCCGTGCGGCACGCGCCCCCGTGCCATGTCGCCCGTCGCGAGTGGACAACCATGCCCATCGGACCGGAACGGCAATCTCCCCGGCGCGCGATTCGCGTCGCGCGCCACGACCCCCGACCGGGAGACGCCACCCCTGAAACAACACTGATGTAATTTGCTTGTCTCGCGGTCAGGCTACCGCAGCGTGGGACGCATTCCGAGCAACGCGCTACCGACGCGGACATGTGTCGCGCCGTAACGAATCGCGATGTCGAAATCTCCGCTCATCCCCGCGGACAGCGCGGTTGCTCCCGGATGGACAGCCCGAAACGCGTCAGCGACCTCCGCGAGTCGGGCGAACGCCCGCTCCGGCTCCCACCCCAGCGGAGCCACAGCCATCAGACCGGCCAGGCGCAACCCCTGCGCGTCGGCCACCGCCTCGGCCACCGGCTCCAACCCGGCACCCGGATCCGCCGAGGCGGGCAGCGCCCCGCCCCGGGCCGCGTCCCCGTCGATGCTCACCTGCACCAGGGCGTCGATCGGCACCTGCCGGTCGGCGGTCGCGGTGGCGAGCGCCCGGGCCAGCCGGACACTGTCGACGGAGTGCACCACGTCGGCGTAGCGAACCACCGAACGGGCCTTGTTGCGCTGCAACTGCCCGATGAAGTGCCAGCGGGGACGCACCCCGGCGGCAGCCACCTCGGCGGCCTTGCCGGCCGCCTCCTGGTCGCGGTTCTCCCCCATGTCGGTCACCCCGAGCCCGGCCAGCGCCACCACGTCGCTGGCCGGGTAGGTCTTCGTCACCGCGATCATCGTAACCTCGGCGCGGTCCCGGCCGGCCTGCGCGCAGGCGTCGTCGACCCGGGACCGCACCTGCGTCAGAGCGGCCGCGAGTTCGGCGCGCCGATCCGGTCCTACCGTGGCTGAGCTGTCGGTCATCGGCGGTGCTCAGGACCCGTTCTTGAGGAAGTCGGGAACGTCCACGTCGTCGAAGAGCACGCGACGCGGCGACTGGGCCGGAGCCGGGTTGGTGACCGGCGGCGGCACCGGAGTGCTCTGCGGTGCCGGCTGGTTGGTGTTGGTCTTACGGGTCGGCTCGGCCGCCTTGTAGGCGGGCGTGCCACCGTCGAAGCCCGCCGCGATGACCGTCACCCGCACCTCGTCACCGAGCGCGTCGTCGATGACCGCGCCGAAGATGATGTTGGCGTCCGGGTGGGCCGCGTCGGTGACCAGCTGGGCGGCATCGTTGATCTCGAACAGGCCCAGGTCGGAGCCGCCGGCGATGGAGAGCAGCACGCCGCGCGCGCCGTCCATGCTCTGCTCCAGCAGCGGGCTGGAGATGGCCGCCTCGGCCGCCTCGACCGCGCGGTTCTCGCCGCGGGCGCTGCCGATGCCCATCAACGCGCTGCCGGCGCCGCTCATCACGCTCTTGACGTCGGCGAAGTCCAGGTTGATCAGACCCGGCGTGGTGATCAGGTCGGTGATGCCCTGCACACCGGAGAGCAGCACCTGGTCGGCCGTGCGGAACGCGTCCATCATGCTGATGTTGCGGTCGCCCAGGGCCAGCAGCCGGTCGTTCGGGATCACGATCAGCGTGTCGCACTGGTTGCGGAGTTCGTCTATGCCGGTCTCGGCCTGCACCTGGCGGCGCTTGCCCTCGAACGAGAACGGCCGGGTCACCACACCGATGGTCAGTGCCCCCAGCTTGCGGGCGATGTTCGCCACCACGGGCGCGCCACCGGTGCCGGTGCCGCCGCCCTCGCCGCAGGTCACGAAGACCATGTCGGCGCCCTTGAGCACCTCCTCGATCTCGTCGCGGTGGTCCTCGGCGGCGTTCTTCCCGACGTCCGGGTTGGCCCCGGCCCCCAGGCCGCGGGTCAGCTCCCGGCCGACGTCGAGCTTGACGTCGGCGTCACTCATCAGCAGCGCCTGCGCATCGGTGTTGATCGCGATGAACTCGACGCCCTTGAGCCCAACCTCGATCATCCGGTTGACGGCGTTGACGCCGCCACCCCCGATGCCGACGACCTTGATGACCGCCAGGTAGTTGTGCGGAGGTGTCATCTCCGGTCCTTTCTTCGAGATTGGCATCGACCGACCGGGTACGGCGTGGCCAGACCAGCGGCCGACGACATCTGTCACCAGCGAGGATCAGGGGTGAACCCTCACCCTCTACTAGAGGCTTACAGTTATGTCAACCACTGAAGCTCTTCGGGGCAACGTAAGCGCCACCGCGCGATGAGCCAAGGACCCGGGCGGCGTGTCGCCGAGCGGAGCGCGACGTCTCACGTCCGCGCACGCTCAGCGGTTCACCGAAAGGTCACCACGTCCGGGGCGCTCACGTCGATCCGATCGGTCTTCTCGTCGAGCAGCGCGGTGGCCACCCGGGCCTTGTCCGTACCCCGGGTCGCGTCGCCCCAGACCACCGTCCGGTCCCCCCGCAACCGCAGGGTGATCCGGGCCAACCCCGCCACGTCCACGGCCACCAACTCCGCGCGCAACTGCGGCGTCAGCGCGACGAGCACCTCCAGCCCCGCCCGGGTGCCCGGGTCGTCGGCGGCCGGGTGGGCCACCGTCACCTGCGGCAGATCGGCGGGGCGTCGCTCCACCGTGCGGAACGCGACCCCGTTCCGGTCGATCAGGGCGAACGCCTCCCCCTGCGGTACCACCGCCACCGCGCTCCGTTCGGTCACCCGCACCACGAGCGCGCCGGGCCAGTCCCGGGAGACCGTGGCCCGCTCCACCGCCGGCAGCGCGCCGACCCGTCGAGCGGCGGCGGCCAGGTCGACCCGGGCCAACGGTACCCCGTCCGGAACGTCGACCGCGTCGTGCACCTGCACCGGAGTGATCAGGTCGGCGCCCTCGACGCGTACCTCACGCACGCCGAACAGCCCGGTGCCGAGCACCGTCCAGGCGACCAGCCCCGCCACCGCGAGCAACCCGGCGGCCACCGCCCACGGCAGCGCCGCACGCATGCGGCGCTGCCGGGCACGGGCCATGAACCGGCGGGTCGAGGGCGGTACGGCGTCGCTGCCCGCCCGGACCAGCTGCCACCGCCGGGCCGGACCCCGGCGCGGGGCGCCACCGTCGGCGGCACTGGTCCGCCCTCGGGCCGGGCCGGGACTCATCCGGCCGCGGGCGCCGAGCCGCCGGGCACGGCGGTGCCACCGAGAGCCGCCCCGTCGCCACCCGAGGTGGCCCCACCCGGCACCGGATCGCCGATCGCCGGAGTGGTCGCCACCGGGTCGACGGTCGCGGTCGACGCCGGGCCGGCCGCCCGTTCACCCAGGGCGGCCAGCAGCTCGTCACCCATCAGCGAGATCGGCGGGGCGCCCATGGTGACCACCACGTCCCCCGAGCGGGCCCGCCGGGCCACCTCGACCGGGGCCTGCTCCCAGGACTCCACGAAGACCTTGCGGTCGGCGGGCAGGTCCACCGCCGCGATCAGCGCCGCCGAGCCTTCGCCGGGCTGACGCAACTCACCCGGACCGAAGACCTCCAACAGCACCACCTCGTCCGCGATGGCGAGCGCCTCGGCGATCTCCGCCTGGTTGTCGCGGGTGCGGTACAACCGGTACGGCTGGAAGACGACGATCAGCCGGCCGTCCCCGGCCACCTCGCGCAGCGTCTGGTTCGCGAGCGTCATCGAGGTCGGGTGGTAGGCGTACTCGTCGTAGACCAGCACACCGTCCGCGACGCCCTTGCGCTCGAAGCGCCGCCGCACACCGGGGAAGACCGCGAGCGCGGCCTCCGCCGCCTCCAGCGGCAACTCCAGCAGGTACGCGGTCAGCACCGCGGCGGCGCTGTTCAGCCCCATGTGCCGCCCCGGCACCGGCAGCCGGAACTCGCCGAGCGACCGGCCGTCGATCGCGGCCAGGTAGCGCACCCCCCGCGCGGAGGAGGCCATCTCGGTCACCCGCAGGTCGGCATCGGCCGCCTCGCCGTAGGTGAACACCCGTCGACCCTCGGAGCGCAGGCTCTCGGCCAGCCGCCGACCGCCCGGGTCGTCGGCACAGGTGATGATGAAGCCGTCCGGGTCGGTGAGGCGGGCGAACTCCACGAACGCCGCCTCAAGCGTCGCGTAGTCGCCGTAGGTGTTCAGGTGGTCCGCCTCGACGTTCGTGATGATCGAGACGTACGGGCGGTAGATGAGGAACGAGCGGTCGCTCTCGTCCGCCTCGACCACGAAGTGCTCGCCGGTGCCGTGGTGGGCGCCCGAGCCCACCTCGGAGATCTCCCCGCCGATCACGAAGGACGGGTCCACACCGGCCTGCTGGAGCACCATCGTCACCATCGAGGTGGTGGTGGTCTTGCCGTGCGTGCCGGCGACGGCCACCGCCCGGCGGCCGGTCATCGCCGCGGCGAGCGCCTCCGAACGGTGCAGCACCCGCAGGCCGCGCCGACGCGCCTCGACCAACTCCAGGTGGTCCTGCGGGATGGCCGACGAGTAGACGACGGTGTCCACACCGTCGAGGTTCGTCACCTCGTGGCTGAGGTGGATGGTGCCGCCGAGCGCCCGCAGGCCGGCAAGCGAGGGCCACTCGCGCAGGTCGCTGCCGGAGACCCGGATGCCGCGGGTGAGCAGCAGCCGGGCCACGCCGAGCATGCCCACCCCACCCACGCCGATCAGGTGCACGACGCCCAGGTCCTCGGCGGTGAGCGTGCCGGCCGGGGTGAACTGGGCGGTCATCGGGCCACCGCCGCCAGCACGAAGGAGCGCAGTGCCTCGTCGCCGTCGCGCCGGCCGTACGACGCGGCGGCGGCACCCATGTTGTAGAGCCGCTGCGGGTCGCGGATGAGCGGGATGACGGTGCGCTCCAGCCAGTCCGGGGTGAGCTCCGCGTCGTCGACGAGCAGCCCGCCACCGGCCTCCACCACGGGCAGCGCGTTGCGCCGCTGCTCCTGGTTGCTGTGCGGGTACGGCACGTAGATCGTGGGCAGCCCGATCGCGGCCACCTCGGCGACGGTCATCGCCCCGCCCCGGGCCAGCATCAGGTCGGCCGCCGCGTAGCCCAGCTCCATCTCGGACAGGTACGGCAGTGTCACGTACGGCACCGGCAGGTCGGTGGGGATCGGCACCGGCTCGTTGCGGGCGCCCATCACGTGCAGCACCTGCACGCCGTTGCGGGCCAACTCCTTGGCCGCCCCGGAGACCGCCAGGTTGATCGAGCGGGCGCCGGACGAGCCGCCGGAGACGAAGAGCACCGGCAGGTCCGGGCGGAGCCCGAAGTGGGCGCGGGCGGCGTTGCGCAGCGCGTACCGGTCCAGACCGGTGATGGCGCGGCGCAACGGCACCCCGACCACCGTCGCGTCGCGCAGCGACTCGGCCTGGCTCGGCTGGTTCGGGAAGCCGACGGCGACGTTCTTGGTGAACTTCATGCCGAGCCGGTTGGCCACGCCCGGTGGCACGTTCACCTCGTGGATGACCATGGGCAGCTCGCGACGCCAGGCGGCCAGGTAGGCCGGCACCGCGACGTACCCGCCGAAGCCGACGACCACGTCGGCGCGCACCTCGTCGATCACCTTGCCGGCGGCGCGCGCCGCGGTCCACATCCGGCCCGGGGTACGGACCAGGTTCATGTTGACCGACCGGGGCAACTGGTACGCCGGAATCTGCCGCAGGTCGTAGCCCTGCGGCGGGATCAGGTCGTTCTCCATGCCCCGCGGTGTGCCGAGGCAGGTGATCCGGACGCCCGGGTCGTGTCGGCGCAGGCAGTCGGCGAAGGCGAGCAGCGGGTAGACGTGCCCCCCGGTGCCACCTCCCGCGAGTACCACCGAACGCAGCGGACCCATCAGCGTCTCCTCTCGCTCGCCGTACCCCCGCGGCTGCGGTCCTGTCGGACCCCGCGCGGCGCGGCCTGATCATCATGGCGCCGCTCGCGGGACCGGGGCACGGACCCTCGGCCACCGGGCGGCGTCGCCGGTCGGCGACGCCGGCCGGGAAGCGGCGGCAACGGGGCCCAGAGTAGTCGGACCCACCGGGCCGGCGGACGGGCATGCAGTGCTCTGGCCGCATCGGGTTCGGCGCGGGCGAAGGACGCCAGCATGCCGATGCCGGCCAACGTCACCACCAGGGCACTTCCACCGTCGGAGATGAACGGCAGCGGCAGGCCGGTGATCGGCAGCAGCCCGACCACCCCGCCGATGTTGATCACGGCCTGGCTGACCAGCCAGGTGGTCACGGCGGTGGCGGCGAGCCGGCGGAACGGGTCGTCGACCCGCCGGGCGATCCGGAAACCGGTGTACGCGAGGACCGCGAAGAGGCTGAGCACCACGACGCATCCGATCACACCCAACTCCTCGGCGATGATCGCGAAGATGAAGTCGTTGTGCGCCTCGGGCAGCCAGTCCCACTTGAGGCTGCCCTTGCCCAGCCCGACACCGAACCAGCCACCGTGCTCGATCGCCAGCCGCCCCTGGTAGAACTGGAGACAGTCGCCGAGTTTGCAGGTCTCCGGGTCCGGTGGGTTGAAGAACATCTCCAGCCGGGCGAATCGGTAGTTGTCGGCGCCGCGCTCGCCGGAGCCGGCACCCAGTGAGGCCACCGCCACGAGCAGGCCGATGCCGACCAGCCCGGCCGTGGCCAGGGCCCCGAAGACCCGCATCCGCACCCCGGCGGCCCAGAGCAGGCCCACCACCAGGGCCAGCAGGCAGAGCATCGTGCCCGTGTCGTTGTAGCCGACCAGGACGAAGAGCAGGCCGACCACCGGGAAGAGCGGGGTGGCCAGCTCGCGCCACCACCCCAGCGCGGCGCCCTTGCGGGCGACCAGGTGCGCACCCCAGAGCACCATCGCGAACTTGGCCAACTCCGATGGTTGGAGCTGGATCCCGCCGACGAACAGCCAGTTCAGATGTGCCTCGACCGGCCCGAAGCTGGCCGAATCCTGACCGGTCAGCCGGGCGAACGCGACAAGCAGGTTGAGCACCACCAGCAGGGCGATCGAGGTGAACAGCAGCGGCCGGCCCAGCGAGCGGTAGGTACTGGCCGGCAGGCGCTGGCACACCCAGAACGCGCCGATGCCGATCACCGCGAAGATGGCCTGCTTGGTCACCGAGGCCGAGGCGTTGCCGTCCTCGGCGTAGTCCTTCACGCTCGTCGCCGAGAAGACCATTGTCAGCCCGATCAGCAGCAGCAGGCCGGCGCAGGACAGCAGCAGGAAGTAGGAGGTGAGCGGCCGGTCCAGCAGGCCGCGCAGCGCGGCGAGCCCGCCGGCCGCGTCGAACCCGCGCAGCGGCACGGCCGGTTCCGGCTCGCGAGGCGTCGCCCCGGACTCTGGACCCGTGGGTGCCGCGCCGGGCCTCGGCTCACGCGACGGCGCGCCAGACTCCTTGCTGCCCGGCGTCGCACCAGCCCTCATGCCGCGCGCCGTCGCGGCCGCCTTCGGCTCACGTGCCGTCGCGCCGAGTTCCGGGCCGCGCCGGCGTGGCGGCACGGTGCCCGCCCCGGTACGCGCCGAGCCCGTTGACCGCCGTGGCCGGCCGGTCGTCCTGTCGTCCCTGTCGTCGGTGCCTGGTTCCTCCCCCACCCCGACATCATCACCGCTAGCCACGCCCGGCGAGCCCACAACGAAACCTCCGGCGTGTCGGACCGCCAAAATCCGCACAACTTCGAGGAGGTTGCTGCCTCAGAGCTCGTCGAGGCAGCAACGTCGCCGACGTTGCACGGATCTTGGGCGGATCGTGGAACAGGGCGGGTCAGGTCATGTTGGCGAGGAACTCGCTGTAGAACAGGCCCAGGGCGATGGCCACGCCGATGCCGGCGATGATCCAGAAGCGCACCACGATGTTGACCTCGCTCCAGCCGGCCAACTCGAAGTGATGCTGGAGCGGAGACATCCGGAACACCCGTTTACCCGTGGTCTTGAACGAGATGATCTGGATCACCACGGACATCGTGATGATCACGAAGAGCCCGCCGATGATCGGCAGCAGCAGGATGGTGCGGGTGGACATCGCCATGCCGGCGATCAGACCGCCAAGCCCCAGCGCACCGGTGTCGCCCATGAAGATCCGTGCCGGGGAGGTGTTCCACCAGAGGAAGCCCACACAGGCCCCGGCCGCGGCCCCGGCTATCAGCGCGATCTCCAACGGGTCGCGGACCTCGTAGCAGTACGGCTGGGTGTAGCTCGGGTCGGCGCACCAGTGCCGGTACTGCCAGAACGCGATGAGCGCGTACGCGGCGAGCACCATCACCGACGCGCCGGTGGCCAGACCGTCCAGGCCGTCGGTGAGGTTGACGCCGTTCGTCGCGGCCATCACCACGAAGATGAAGATGATCACCGCGCCGACCTTGCTGACCTCCAGGAAGTCGATGTCCCGGATGAAGCTCAGCGTGGTGCTGCCCACCGTCTGGGTGTTCGTCGCCTTACCCGTCGCGTCGGTCATCGTGCTCGGGAACCACAGGGCGATCACCCCGAAGACGGCGCCGACCAGGATCTGCCCGAGCAACTTGCCGCGCTTGTTCAGCCCGGCGCTGTTGCGCTTGCGCACCTTGAGGAAGTCGTCGAGGAAACCCACCGCGCCGGAGAAGACCATCAGCCCCAGCAGCACCAGCGCCGTGATTGTCGGCTCCACCTGCGCGATCTGCTGGTCCGGCAGCGTGGTCAGGGCCAGGTGCCCGGCCACGTACGCGATCACCGTAGCCAGGATGAAGACCACGCCGCCCATCGTGGGCGTGCCCTTCTTGCCCTGGTGCATGGCCGGGCCGTCGGACCGGATCGGCTGACCGGCCTTGAGCCGGGTGAACACCTTGATCGCGATCGGGGTGCAGAACAGCGAGACGAGGAACGCCACCCCGATGGCGACGATGACCGCCCTCATCGGGTCGGCTCCCCGGCGGCGTCGGCGCGCAGCGCGTCGGCCACCTCCCAGGTCCGGTACCGGGAACCCTTGACCAGGACGACGTCACCCTGTCGTAGCTCGCTCCGCAGCACCTCGACGGCCGCCGCCTGATCGGTGAGCAGCACCGACTCTCCTCCCCAGTTTGCTACCGCTGTCGCGCCTTCGTGGATCGGCGCGGCCGGCTCACCCACCACGAGCAGCCGGTCGACGCCCAGCTCGGCCGCGAGTTGGCCGACCTCGGCGTGGCCGTCGTACTCGAACGGGCCCAGCTCGGCCATGTAACCAAGCACCGCGACGGTACGCCGTCCCTGGCCCATGCTCGCCAGCGCCCGCACCGCGACCGCCATCGAGGCCGGGTTGGCGTTGTACGAGTCGTCGATCACGGTCACCCCGTCGGGGCGGTCGAAGACGTCCATCCGTCGGGTCGAGACCAGCCCCAGCTCGCCGAGGGCCGTCGCCAGCTCGGCCAGCGGCATGCCCAGCTCCCGGGCCACCGCCGCCGCCGCGAGGGTGTTCCAGACCTGGTGCCGGCCGGCCAGCCGGAGCCGCACCGGCGCGCGCCCCTCCGGGGTGACCAGGGTGTACGACGGGTGCCCCCGCTCGTCGAGCGTGACGTCCTCGGCGCGCACGTCCGCGTCGGGCGCCTCGCCGTAGCGCACCACCCGGGCCCGCGTACGGCTGGCCATCGCGTCCACCCGCGGGTCGTCGGCGTTCAGCACGGCCAACCCGTCCGGCGGCAGCGCCTCGACCAGCTCTCCCTTGGCCACCGCGATGGTGTCCTGCGAGCCGAACTCACCGATGTGCGAGGTGCCGACGTTGAGCACCACGGAGATGCGGGGCGGCACCAGCTCGCACAGGTACCGCACGTGCCCGACCCCGCGCGCGCCCTTCTCCATCACCAGGTAGCGGGTGTCCGGTCCGGCCTGCAAAGCGGTGTACGGGTGCCCCAGCTCGTTGTTGAACGAGCCGGGCGGTGCCACCGTGGCCCCGAGCCGGGCGGTCAGCTGACCGATCAGGTCCTTCGTGGTGGTCTTGCCGGACGAGCCGGTCACGCCGATCACGGTCAGCTCGGGCAGCCGGTCCACCGCGGCGCGGGCCAGCCGGCCCAGCGCGGTCAGCGCGTCGTCGACGAGCACCATCGGCACCCCGGGCACCTCGCGGCTGCCGAGCACCGCCACCGCGCCGGCCTGGATCGCCGTCGTCGCGTAGTCGTGCCCGTCGACCTTCTCCCCGGGGAAGGCCACGAAGAGCGAACCGGGCCCCACCTTGCGCGAGTCGAACTCCACCGACCCGGTGACGGTCGCGGCCGGGTCGGCGGCGACCAGCCGCCCGTCGACCGCGGCGGCCACCTCGGCCAGGCTCAGCGCGATCACCGCTGGGCCGCCAGGTCTCCGAAGCGGGCCCGTAGCGCCTCGGCCAGCTCGACGCTGTCGTCGAACGGAAGCACCTCGCCCGCCACCTCCTGGCCCCGCTCGTGGCCCTTGCCGAGCAGCGCGATGACGTCGCCGGGCTCGGCCAGCCGGACCGCCTCGTCGATCGCGGCGCGGCGGCCCGCCACCTCGATGATCCGGGCGGCCGCGCCGGCCCGGTACGCCCCGGCGAGCACCTCGGCGCGGATCTCCGCCGGATCCTCGGTACGCGGGTTGTCGTCGGTCACCAGCACCACGTCGGCCCCCTCCGCCGCGGCGGCGCCCATCACCGGCCGCTTGCCCCGGTCCCGGTCCCCGCCGGCGCCGATCACACAGATCAGTCGGCCGGCGCTCAGCTCACGCAACGCGGCCAACGCGGCCACGATCGCGTCCGTCTTGTGCGCGTAGTCGACCACCCCGCGCACCGGGGCGGTGACGTCGACGAGTTGCAGGCGACCCGGCACGCCACCGCAGGCGGCTACGCCCTCCGCGGCGGTCGCCGGGTCCACCCCGGCGCCGACGAGCGTGGCGATGGCCAGCAGCGCGTTGGCCACGTTGTGCCGGCCGGGTAGCGCGACACCGGCGGACAGGGCCACGCCGTTCGGGCCGTGCGCGGTGAACCGCTGGGCGTACCCGTCGCCGCCCACACCGTCGGCCCACCACGTCGCGCCCGGGTCACCGGCCGCCGAGTAGGTGACGGTGGTCGGCTTGAGCAGCGGCTTGAGCGCCGGGTCGTCGTGGTTGAGCACCTCGACCGCGCAGCGCCCGTCGAAGAGCTGGGCCTTGGCGGCGAAGTAGTCGTCGCTGTCGGCGTGGAAGTCGAGGTGGTCGGAGCCGAAGTTGGTGTAACCGCCGACGGCGAACCGCACCCCGCCCACCCGGCCCATGGCCAGCGCGTGGCTGGAGACCTCCATGACCACGGCGGTGACCCCACGCTCGCGGGCGGTGGCGAGCATGGCGTGCAGGTCGGTCGCCTCGGGGGTGGTGCGCACACTGTCGATCACCAGATCACCGAGCCGGGTCTCCACCGTCCCGACCAGCCCGGTGGTGTGCCCGGCGGCCCGCAGCCCCGACTCGATCAGGTACGCGGTGGACGTCTTACCCGCGGTGCCGGTCACCCCGATCACGGTGAGACCGGCGGTCGGGTCGCCGTACACGGCCGAGGCCAGCTCGCCGAGCACGGCGCGCGGGTCGGGCACCACCAGGGCGGGCAGGCCGGTCTGGGCCGCCAGCTCCGCACCCGCCGGGTCGGTCAGCAGGGCCACGGCACCCGCCTCGGCGGCACCGGCGGCGAACTCCGCGCCGTGCCGACGGGCACCGGGCAACGCCGCGTACAGGTCGCCGGAGCGAACCTCCTGGCTGGCGTGGGTGACCCCGGTGACGACCACGTCGGCGGCGCCCGCCGGAAGGTCGACGGCGAGCCGGACGGCGAGATCACCGAGCCGGACTCCGGTCACGGTACGTGGACGTGGATTGCCGGGCACGGCGTCAGACCCTACCCGGTCGTCCGGTTCCGGCCGCACAGCCGCCCCGGTGGTTCGTCGGCACTCACCGATGATGTCCCGCCATCGCTGCTCAGCGCGGATAGACCACGAACTTGGGCGCGGATCCGCTTGCCGACGGCGGCACCCGGTAGTGACGCAGAGTGAACTGCATCATGTCCCGAAATGCCGGTCCGGCGATCGCCGCACCCCCACCACCTGGCGCGTACGCGAAGACCGCGATCACGTACCGGGGGTTCTCGGCCGGGGCCATACCGATGAACGAGGACACCTCGCCGGGCTGCTTCTTGCCGTTGACCAGCCGCCACCCGGTGCCGGTCTTGCCGGCGACCCGGTAGCCGGGGACCGCGGCGGCTTCGCCGGTGGCGCCGTCGATGGTGGTGACCGCCTCCAGCATGGTGCGCAGCGCCGCCGCGTTCTGTGGGCTGAGCACCGACCGGGTCACCGGGGCCGGCGCGGGGGTGCGCTTGCCGTCCGGGCCGATCACCTCCTTGACCAGGTGCGGCTGCACGTAGGTGCCGTTGTTGGCGATGGCGGCGTACGCGGCGGCCATCTGCAGCGGGGTGGCGTCGACGCTGTGCCCGATCGGCACCGACCCGTGCGACGAACCGCTCCACTCCTCGGCCGGCAGCAGCCGCCCGCTGGCCTCCCCGGGCATCCCCTCGCCGGTGGGCTTGCCCAGCCCGAACCGCTTCTGGTAGTCGATCAGCCGGTCCTTGCCGAGCTGCTCGGCGATGGTGATGGTGCCGACGTTCGACGAGAAGGCGAGCATCCCCGGCACACTCATCCGCTTGCCCCCGGCGGGGTGCGTGTCGGAGAACCAGGTGTCGCCCATCTTGATGCTGTTGGCGATGGGCAGCGCGGTGTCCGGCGTGATCACACCCTCCTGCAACGCCGCGCCGTAGGTGATCGCCTTGTGCACCGAGCCGGGGTCGACCACGAAGCTGGTCGCGGCGTCCTCCCGGGCGACCGGGTCGCTCGGCGTCGGCTTCGCCGCGTTGTACGTCGGGTTGCTGGCCTGGGCCAGCACCGCGCCGGACGGAATCTCGATGATCACGGCCGCGGCGGTGCCGCCCGGCTGCTGGGCCATGCCCGCGCTCAGGATCTGCTGCGTCCGGAACTGCAGGTCGCGGTTAATGGTGAGGGCGATCGAGCTGCCCGGCTTGGCGACCGTGGTCCGGCTGTAACCGCCCGGAATCGGCGCGGCGAGATCGCCGAGGCCGGCCTCGTACACCCGCTTGCCGTCCTGACCGGCGAGCACGTCGTCGTAGCGGGCCTCCAGCCCCTCCAACCCGTCCATGTCCTGGCTGGTGAAGCCGATCAGGTTGGCCGCCAGGTCACCGCCGGGCACCTCGCGGCGCTCGTCGCGGTGCACCCCGATGCCGGACAACTCCAGCGCCTGCACCCGCTTGGCGGTCGGGATCTCCACCCCCCGCGCCAGATAGGCGAAGGTGGACTGCTTGCCATTCTCCAGCCGGCGAGGCTTCATCAGCTCGACGAGCTTCGACACCGGGATGGCGAGGAGCGGGGACAGCGCCCTGGCGACGGCGGCCGGGTCCTTCACCTCGGTCGGGTCGGCGTACACGTACCGCGCCTCGACACTGCGGGCCAGCGGCGCGCCGGTGCTGTCGTAGATCGCGCCCCGCGGTGCCGGCAGCTCGACCGTGCGGAGCCGGTCGGCGATGCCGCCCCCGGCATACGCCGGAGCGTCGACCGCCTGGAGGAACACCAGCCGGATCCCGATGGCGGCGAACAGCGTCAGCGCGAGCACGGTGCCGAGCCGCAGCCGCAGCCGCGAGTCGGCGAGCTTCGGCGGGCGTCGGGGCTTGCGCGACGGCCGCCGGGCCGCCGGCCGGTCGCCGCGACCCGGCGCGCGCGGCGTGGTCCGGCGACGCGGCGGCGGCTCGTCCCCACCCGGGCCACGAGGGGTACGCGGCGCGACGGTGCGCACCACCCCGCCGCGGCCCGCGGCCGGAGCGTCGCGCCGGCCGGCCCGGGCGGCGGCCCGGCCACCGTCGAGCACCTGCAACGCCGGCCGGAACGGGTCACCGGACCGGGTGCTGCGCGGCGTACGCCGCTGCTCGGCGCCCTGCCCGCGCGCCGGCGTGCCGCGCTCCTCACGCACGGTGCGCCCCCTGGGGGTGTACGCCCGCGCGCCGGAGATGCCCCCGACACCCGGCTCACCGGAGCGCGGCTCACCCTCGGCGGGCCGGGCGTCACGTGCAGAACCGCGCCGGGACCCCGTAGGGTCCCGGCGCGGCTCGTCCGACCTTGGTGGCACCGGTCAGCCTCCCGCACCCTGGCTGGTCACCGACGGCTGGCCGCTCGACGGCTGCGGCACCTCGAGGGTCTTGCCGTCCGGCAGCCGGATGTACCCCGGTTCGCCGCCGTCGACCAGGCCCAGGAACTTCGCCTGGGCGGTCAGGTTGCCCGGCGCTTCGGCGTCGGCGATCTGCTTGTCCAGTTGCTGCTTCTCCAGGTCCAGTCGGGCCTGCTGCTGCTGCAGCCGCTCCAGCCGGAACGCGTTCTCATTGATCTTGGTGTTGACCGCCAGGATGCCCAGCACCCCACCGACCACCAGCACCACGATCAGCGCCGCGAACGGCGCCCGCGGCACCGAGATCGGCGGCGGCGGTGCCACCCGCAGCCGCGGCGGCCGGGCGCTTGTCGCGCTGGCGGCCTTCTCGACCGGACGCAGCGCAGCGGCGCCCTGAGTCGGGAACTCGCGCGCCCCCCGGGCGCGAGTCTCCCCCTGCCGGTTCACTCGATCGATGCGTGACGTACCGTTACCGAGGCGCGGAGCCCGCTCCGCCGCGATCCGGCCCCCCGACCGCGGTGCGCGCTGGCCGCCGCCGGTGACGTCCCGGCGGTCGCGCTTGTCAATGCTCATGTCCCTCCCCCTCAACATCCGTCCCTCTGGCCGTCCCGGTGCCCCCTGACCCCCCACGGATCAGGCGGACCCCGTGCCCGGTTGGTGCATTCCCTTCACCCGTCGGCGAGACCGTTCGCGGTCGGTCCGCCCTTGCTCTGCCGCGTTCGGGTCGAGTCGCTCCGCGGCCCGCAGCCGCACCGAGGCGGCTCGCGGGTTCGCGGCGACCTCCGCCTCCCCGGGCAGTTCGGCGCCCCGGCTGAGCAGCCGGAACGTCGGACCGGACCCGGGAAGCTCGACCGGGAGGTCGATCGGGCCCTTACTGCGGACCCGATCCGTGAGGGCCGCCTTGGTGAGCCTGTCCTCCAACGAGTGGTAGGACAGGACCACCATGCGACCGCCCACGGTCAGTGCGTCGAGCGCCGATGGCAACGCTGTCTCCAGCGCTGCCAGCTCTCTGTTTACCTCGATCCGTAAAGCCTGAAACGTTCTCTTTGCCGGGTGCCCACCCGTTCGTCGGGCTGGTGCCGGAATGGAGTCCCGTACCAGTTCCGCGAGCAGCGCGGACGAGGTGATCCGGGCCCGCTCCCGCTGCCGGATGATCGCCGAGGCGATCCGACCGGCGAACTTCTCCTCGCCGTACACCCGCAGCACCCGGGCCAGGTCCGGATGCGCGTACGTGTTGACCACCTCCTCGGCGGTCACCCCCCGGGTCTGGTCCATCCGCATGTCCAACGGCGCGTCCTGGGCGTACGCGAACCCGCGGTCGGGCGCGTCCAACTGCAACGACGAGACACCCAGGTCGAACAGGATGCCGTCGATCGCCGGATAGCCCAGCCGGTCCAGCACGTCCGGCAACTCGTCGTAGACCGCGTGCTCCAGATGCACCCGATCGGCGAACCGGGTCAACCGGACCCGCGCGTGAGCGAGCGCCTCGGTGTCCCGGTCGAGCCCGATCAGGACCGTCTCCGGATGCGCCTCGAGCACCGCCTCCGCGTGCCCGGCCAGGCCGAGCGTCGCGTCGACGTAGATCGTCCGGCCGCCCCGACCCAGCGCGGGGGCCAACAGCTCGAGACACCGCTCGAGCAGCACCGGCACGTGCGTGCCGCGCAACTCCCCCATGATGACCCCCACTGGTTGAAACGTCCGTTCTTCTCGTGCGCCTGTCGTCGGACGGCGCTGCCGTCGTACCGCCAGATCCCCATCCGCTCCCGCCTGACACCGGACCGTCGCCCAATGTCTGGATCGTGCGCCTGGCACCGGGGAAGTGATGCCAGGAACTCGAAAGCGGCTGGAGATCTCGCAGTACGTCGGGCGCCGTTACCGCCCTACAGACCGCCGGGCAACACCCCCTCCTCGATGTCGGCGAAGTCGTCTTCGCTCTCCGCGAGGTAGGTCTCCCAGGCGACCTTGTCCCAGATCTCCACCCGCGTGCTCGCGCCGATCACCACCAACTCGCGATCCAGCGCGGCGTAGGCCCGCAGGTGGGCTGGGATGGTCACCCGACCCTGCTTGTCCGGAACCTCGTCGTGCGCGCTGGCGAAGAAGACCCGGCTGTAGGCCCGGGCCGCCTTGTGTGTCATCGGCTGCGCGCGCAACTGCTCCGCGATCCGCTGGAACTCAGGGGTCGGGAAGACGTAGAGGCAGCGCTCCTGCCCTTTGGTGACCACGACACCCCCCGCCAGCTCATCCCGGAACTTGGCCGGAAGGATCAACCGGCCCTTTTCGTCCAGGCGCGGAGTGTGGGTGCCGAGAAACACCGGCCCAACCCCCTCGCCCTTGAACGGCGTTCGCGGCGCCGCTGACCCCCCGGGCCGGTGAGCCCTCCCGGCCTCACCATTGGTCCCCACTCTACTCCACTTCCCTCCACCTGCAACCAAATTCGCCCGCGTGGCGCGCCCAGCCCGAGGACAAAACCGCACGTCACAAGGGGTGGAGCGGAGTGGAGGGCGCCCGGGGCCCCTCGGCGTGGTCCGCTTTCCGACATAGATCGACTCCGTCCGGGGGACACCGACCCGGCCGCCCGCGCAGCCACCACGGCCGAACGGTTCCCCGTCGGCGGCGATCTGGTGGGCTCGGCGGTCCGGTAACCTCGCTCGCGTGACGGACGCGAAAATGCCCCTACGGGCCAAGGTGGCCAGCTCCGTGTCACGGACCGCCGCGGCGCTCTCCCGGGCGGCCGGCCGTGGCGACGGTTCGGTGATCGGCGGGTGGATCGGCCTCAAGATCGACCCGGACCTGCTGGCCCACCTGTCGGCCGGGCGCGCGATCGCGCTCGTCTCCGGCACCAACGGCAAGACCACCACCACCCGGCTGACCTCCGCCGCGGTCGGCGTGCTCGGCCGGGTCGCCACCAACTCGTTCGGCGCCAACATGCCCACCGGGCACACTTCGGCGCTGGCCAAGGCCGGCAGCACGCCGTACGCGGTGCTCGAGGTCGACGAGCACTACCTGGCCCAGGTGTTGGAGGCGACCGAGCCGCACGTGGTCGCCTTGCTCAACCTCTCCCGCGACCAGCTCGACCGCGCCAAGGAGGTCGCCATGATGGCGCAGCTCTGGCGTGCGGCGCTGGTCCGGCACACCGACGTACGGGTAGTGGCCAACGCGGACGACCCGCTCGTGGTGTGGGCCGCCACCCCGCCGGGCGACCCCGCCCGGGGCATCAAGCCGCCGCACGTGACGTGGTTCAGCGCCGGCCAGCGCTGGCACGACGACTCCTGGGTCTGCCCGGAGTGCGGCTCCACGATCCAGCGCTCCGGCGAGCAGTGGTGGTGCACCGGCTGCCCGCTGCGCCGCCCGGAGCCGCACTGGGTGGTCGAGGACGAGGGCGTGCTCGACCCCACCGGGGCCTGGCACAAGGTCTCCCTCCAACTGCCCGGCAAGGTCAACCTCGGCAACGCGGCGACCGCGCTGGCGGTGGCCGCCGAGTTCGGCGTCCGCCCGGTCGACGCGGTCTCCCGGCTCGGCATCGTCACCTCGGTGGCCGGCCGCTACGCGCAGGTCGACAAGGACGGGCGCAACATCCGGCTGCTGCTGGCCAAGAACCCGGCCAGTTGGCTGGAGGCGTTCGACATGGCCGACAACGCGCCGACGCTGCTCTCCATCAACGCGCGCGACCCCGACGGCCTGGACACCTCCTGGCTCTACGACGTCGACTTCGCCCCGCTCCGTGGTCGGCAGGTGTTGATCACCGGCGACCGGGCATACGACCTGGCGGTTCGGCTGGACGTCAACGACGTGCCGTTCCAGCACGTCCGCACGTTCGACGACGCGCTCCGGTCGGTCCCGCCCGGGCGGCTGGAGGTCATCGCGAACTACACCGCGTTCCAGGACATCCGAGCGGAGTTGGACCGTGTCATCTGAGAGTCTGCGCATCGTCTGGATCTACCCCGACCTGCTCTCCACCTACGGCGACCGGGGCAACGCCCTGATCCTCGCCCGGCGGGCCCGTCAGCGTGGGATGCCGGTCGAGGTGTTCGAGGTCCGCTCCGACGAGCGGCTGCCGGCGACCGCCGACATCTATCTGGTCGGCGGCGGCGAGGACGGCCCGCAGGCGCTCGGCGCCCAGCGGTTGCTCGCCGACGGTGGCCTGCACCGCGCGGTCGCCCAGGGCTCGGTGGTGTTCGGTGTGTGCGCCGGCTACCAGCTACTCGGCACCTCGTTCTTCGCCAAGGGTGTGCAGTGTCGCGGGCTGGAGCTGCTCGACCTGCACTCCGACCGGGGCGAGAGCCGGGCCGTGGGCGAGCTGGCCGGTGAGATCGACCCCCGGCTGGGCCTGCCCCCGCTCACCGGTTTCGAGAACCACGGCGGCCGCACCCACCTCGGTCCGGAGGTCTCCCCGCTGGCCCGGGTCACCGCCGGGGTCGGCAACGACGGCGCGACCGAGGGCGCGTGGCGCGGCAAGCTGCTGGGCACCTACTCGCACGGGCCGGCGCTGGCTCGCAACCCGGCCCTGGCCGACCTGCTGCTGCGCTGGGCCACCGGGGCACACCAGCTCCCTCCGCTTGACGACACCTGGTCGGACCGACTGCGCAATGAGCGTCGCTCCGCGGTGGCCGCCGCTCGGGCATGATCCGTGCCGTCCGGCGGCTGCTCCGGCAGCCGTCGGCCGCCCGGTTCGCGCTGCTCGTGCTGCTGATCGGCGCGTGCGGGCTCCTGCTGCTCCTGGCGCCCCGACCGGATCCGGCGCAGTTGCCGCTGGTCGCCGACCGGCTGGGTGACTTCGCTCCGGTGGCGGCGATCCTCGCAGGGGCGCTACTGCTGGTGGCGCTTGTTCCGCGGACCTTCATCACGCTTGCCGCGGGTGCGATCTTCGGCCCCCTGGAGGGTGCCGCGTACGCCCTGGGCGCCGCACTCGTGGCCGCCGCGATCGGGTTCACCGTCGGCCGGCTGCTCGGTCGGGAGTTCGTCGCCGAACGGGTCCGTGGCCGCCTGGCCCGCCTCGACGGGTGGTTCGCCCGGCAGAGTGTGCTCGGTGTCATCACCGTCCGGCTGCTACCGATCGCCGGCTTCGGCCTGGTCAGTTACGGCTACGGCACGACCGGCGCGCGGGTGCTGCCCTTCCTCGCCGGCAGCGTGATCGCGTCCGCGCCGACCGCCTTCGGCTACGCGGCGATCGGCGCGGCGGTCAGCTCCCCCGGCCACGTCAACTGGTACGCCGCAGCTCCGGCCAGCCTCGGCCTGATCGCCAGCCTGGTCCTCGTCCACAAGTGGTGGCGCGCCGAACGCCGCCGCCGAACCATGCCGGTCTGACCTGCGGCGAGAGCCGAGCAGACCCCTGCCGCCTGCGGACGTCGATGACAGGATCGTGTCGGTTCGGCGGGGGTAACGGCTGGACGACGATCACGCCGGCAGGGCATCGGGCAGCGCCAGCGCGATCTAGCGTCTGCGGCCATGAAGACCCTGCCCCGAGCAAGGATCGGCTCACTTCAGCGCCGGACGGCCGCTCCGCGTTCGCCACTGTGCAGCGCGGCGGCTCGATGACGCTGGTCTGGCAGGAGGAGAACGGCCAACGCAGGGAGGTGGCCACCATGCCAGACATGTTCACCTTTCCACTGTGGGGCGTTTTCGACGGGCGCTGGCTGGTGTACGCGCGCAGCAGCCTCATGCGAGCGGCACCCCACGGCGGCGGCGGCTCCGAACTCTTCGCCTGGGACTCGGAGTCGAGGACCGCACCACGGCAGGTGCTGGGCACCGCGGACTTCCTCTTTCGGCCCCCGCTGCGCGACGGGAAGCTCGTCGTCACCAGGGTCCTCGGCGAGGACCGGAACGAGCTGACCCTGCACGACCTGGCTGCCGGAACGGTCCGCACGGTGGCCACCGGCCCGGTGAGCGCTGTCGGGTTCCACGGCGCCGACCTGCTCTGGTTCGATCGGGCCACGGCTCGCCTGAACGCTGTCGGTCCGGACGGAAAGGCTGGATCCGCGCCGCAGCCGAGCCCGGGACCGGGCACCACGGTCGACGTGACCACCGACGGCCAGACCACGGCCTGGGTGTCCCGCGACGAGCGCGCCCTGACCGTCTGGCGACCGGACTGGGCGGCACCGGTCCGCGTGTTCCGGGTAACCCCTCCGGCGGCTTCGGCCGCCGCTACCTCGTTGCCACCGGGCACCAGGCCCCCGACCGTCGACCCCTTCCACAAGGTGGCCACGCCCACTGCCGTCGGAGATCTGGTGATCTTTCAGTACCACCTGGGTTGGTACGTGGCCGATCTGCGAAGCGGGTCGTACGTGCGGCTGACCGCCGATCACGCCCACGCGGTCGTCTCGGGCGAGGCGCTGCTGGTAGACCCGGACAACAACTCGGACCCCGCGCAGCAGCACGCGTACTCGCTGCTGCGCCCGAACCGGCTACCGCCACTGCCGGCCTGCCCGTAAACACCGGGAGCGCAACCGCCGGGGCGGCTGGCCGAGCTGACCCGGCGGCCGCACGGGCTGGCGGTGCGGCGACCGGCGCGGGATGCGCCGGTGAGCGTGATGACTCAGAAACATATTGATGTCTCTGAGTCATCACGCTCAACGCAGCGCCCGCCTCCGTGGACGTCACGGCGCGTATCGCTCCCGTCAGGCGACGACCGAGACCATCCTGCCCTTGACCACGATGACCTTGCGGGGCTCCTTGCCGGCCAGGCTCGCCGCCACCGCTTCCAGGGCCGCCGCGCGGACGGCCTCCTCGGAGGCGTCGGCGGCGACCTCGACACGGCCACGGACCTTGCCGTTGACCTGCACCGGGTAGGTCACCGTGTCGGCCACCAGCAGCGCCGGGTCGGCGGTCGGGAAGTCCGCGTAGGTCAGCGAGGTGTCGTGACCCAGCTTGCGCCACAGCTCCTCGGCCAGGTGCGGGGCGAACGGCGCCACCATCAGCACCAGCGGCTCGGCCACCTCGCGGGGCGTGGCCGCCAGCCCGGTCAGCCCGTTTGTCAGCTGGATCAGCTTGGCGATGGCGGTGTTGAACCGGATGTCGTCCATGTCGCCACGGACCCCGTCGACCACCGTGTGCAGCAGCCGGCGGGTCGCCTCGTCGGCCGGGTCCTCGGTGACCCGCAGCGCGCCGGTCTGCTCGTCGATGACGGCCCGCCACACCCGCTGCAGGAACCGGTACGAGCCGACCACCGCCCGGGTCTCCCACGGACGGGACACCTCCAGCGGGCCCATCGACATCTCGTACACCCGGAAGGTGTCCGCACCGTAGGCCGCGCACATCTCGTCGGGGGTCACCACGTTCTTCAGCGACTTGCCCATCTTGCCGTACTCACGGTTGACCGCCAGGTCGCCCAGGTAGTAGGCGCCGTCGCGCTCGAAGACCTCCTCGGCCTGCACGTAGCTGCCCCGCGAGTCGGTGTACGCGTACGCCTGGATCATGCCCTGGTTGAACAGCTTGCGGAACGGCTCGAACGACGACACGTGGCCCAGGTCGAACAGCACCTTGTGCCAGAAGCGCGCGTACAGCAGGTGCAGCACGGCGTGCTCGGCCCCACCGACGTACAGGTCGGTGCCGCCGCAGTCGCCCTCGCCGCGCGGGCCCATCCAGTAGTGCTCGTTCTCGGCGTCGACGAACCGGTCGGAGTTGGTCGGGTCCAGGTAGCGCAGCTCGTACCAGCAGGAGCCGGCCCACTGCGGCATCACGTTGGTCTCGCGGGTGTAGCGCTTCGGCCCGTCACCCAGGTCCAGCTCGACCTCGACCCAGTCGCGCCGCCGCGACAGCGGGGTCTCCGGGTTGCTGTCGGCGTCGTCGGCCTCGAACGTCTTCGGGGAGAAGTCGTCCACCTCCGGCAGCTCGACCGGCAGCATCTCCTCCGGCAGGGCGATCGCCGCGCCAGTCTCGTCGTAGACGATCGGGAACGGCTCACCCCAGTACCGCTGCCGGGAGAACAGCCAGTCGCGCAGCCGGTAGGTCACCGCGCCGGTGCCGTGCCCGTTCGCCTCCAGCCAGGCGATGATCGCCGCCTTGGCGTCGGCGACCCCCAGGCCGTTCAGGTCCAGGCCGCGCTCGGGCGCGGCGCTGTTGATCGCCGGGCCGTCCCCGGTGTACGCCTTGCCGTCGAAGCCCTCCGCCGGCTGCACGGTCCGCACGATGGGCAGCTCGAAGACCTCGGCGAACGCCCAGTCCCGCTCGTCCTGCGCCGGCACCGCCATGATCGCGCCGGTGCCGTAGCCGGCCAGCACGTAGTCGGCGATGAAGATCGGGATCTGCCCGCCGGTGACCGGGTTGGTGGCGTACGCGCCGATGAAGACGCCGGTCTTCTCCTTGGAGTCGGACTGCCGCTCGACGTCGGTCTTGGCGGCGGCGGCCTTGCGGTACGCCTCGACGGCCTCGCGCGGGCTGGCGTGGCCGCCGGTCCAGGCGTCCCTCGCACCGTCCGGCCAGGCGGCCGGGGCCAGCGCGTCGACCAGCTCGTGCTCGGGCGCCAGCACCATGTAGGTGGCCCCGAAGACGGTGTCCGGACGGGTCGTGAACACCCGCACCGGCGCCGCGGTGGTCGGGAAGTCGATGTGGGCGCCGGTGGAGCGACCGATCCAGTTGCGTTGCATCAGCTTGATCGGCTCGGGCCAGTCCAGGCTGTCCAGGTCGTCCAGCAGCCGGTCACCGTACGCGGTGATCCGCATCATCCACTGCTTCAGGTTGCGCTTGAAGACCGGGAAGTTGCCGCGCTCGGAACGGCCGTCGGCGGTGACCTCCTCGTTGGCCAGCACGGTGCCCAGCCCCGGGCACCAGTTCACCGGCGCCTGCGAGACGTACGCCAGCCGGTGGTCGTCGACGACCTGGCGGCGCTCGGCGACGCTCAGCTCGGCCCACGCCCGGCCGTCCGGGGTGGGCCGGTTGCCGCCCTCGAACTCCGCGATCAGCTCGGCGATCGGGCGGGCCCGGCCGGCGTCGCGGTCGTACCACGAGTTGAAGATCTGCAGGAAGATCCACTGGGTCCAGCGGTAGAAGTCGGTGTCGATGGTGGCCACCGAGCGACGCTCGTCGTGCGCCAGCCCCAGCCGGCGCAGCTGCGCCTTGTACCGCTCGATGTTCGCCACCGTGGTGGTCCGGGGGTGGGTGCCGGTCTGCACCGCGTACTGCTCGGCGGGCAGGCCGAACGCGTCGAAACCCATCGCGTGCAGCACGTTACGGCCGGCCATCCGCTGGTAACGGGCGTAGCAGTCGGTGCCGATGTAGCCCAGCGGGTGGCCGACGTGCAGGCCCGCCCCGGAGGGGTACGGGAACATGTCCAGCACGTACAGCTTCTCGGCGCCGGCGCGCGGGTGGGTCGGGTCGGCCAGCGGGCCGGTCGGGTTCGGTGCGTGGAAGGTGCCCTCGCGCGCCCAGGTGTCCTGCCAACGAATCTCGATCTCGTCGGCCAGGGCCGCGGTGTACCGGAACGGGGGAATGTCGCCCGCCGGTGCGGCTGCCTCGCTCATCGTCTCTCCTCGCTTCGCTTCGCTTCGTCTCGGCACCACCGGGCCGGGCCGGCGGAGGGCACAAAAAAGCCCCTCGCGCAGGAGGGGCCGCCGTGCTGTCGCTGCGTTCAGCGCATCAGCACGGCCCGGTAAGAAGCAGGAAGACTCCGGCCATGCCCGCAGTGTACCTTGCCGGAGGTTCGCCCTGCCGGCCCCCGGACGGCTCGGCCCGGTTCCCCCGAGCTGGCGAATATCAGTGCGTAACCGACGGACTACCTGCGGGGGTCGGCGATAGCGACAAACATGGTTAGCCTGAGAGGCCAGTGAGATTCCTGCGGCAAACGAGGCTCGACGTCGCGAACCCAACGGCGGGTCCAGGTGCTCTAGACAGAGCTGCCGTGACGGCGACGAGGAGGAGGCCCGTGACACAACAGACCTGGGACGAGGTGGGCGGCCTGTTGCCGCACGACGAGTTCCGCGCCGCCAGCGAGGCCATCGTGGCCAACATCGAGCAGGTCATCGAGGGTAAGACCGCCACCGTGCGGCTCGCCCTGGCCGTCCTGCTCGCCGAGGGTCACCTCCTTATCGAAGACGTCCCGGGTGTCGGCAAGACCAAGCTGGCCAAGGCCCTCGCGCGGTCCATCGACTGCACCGTGCGGCGCATCCAGTTCACCCCCGACCTGCTGCCCAGCGACGTCACCGGGGTCAGCGTCTACAACCAGGAGACGCACGACTTCGAGTTCCGCCCCGGCGCCGTCTTCGCCAACCTGGTGGTCGGCGACGAGATCAACCGGGCCTCGCCGAAGACCCAGTCGGCGTTGCTGGAGTGCATGGAGGAGCGGCAGGTCACCGTCGACGGGGTGACCTACCAGCTCCAGACCCCGTTCATGGTGATCGCCACCCAGAACCCGATCGAGATGGAGGGGACCTACCCGCTGCCGGAGGCGCAGCGCGACCGGTTCACCGCTCGCATCGCCATGGGTTACCCGGACTCCAACGCCGAGCTGGCCATGCTCGACGGGCACGGCGCCACCGACCCGCTGCACGAGCTGCGCGCGGTCTCCGACGCGGCAATCGTCCGGCAGCTCATCGCCACCGTCCGGCAGGTGCACGTCGCCGACGCGGTCAAGCAGTACGCGATCGATCTGGTCACCGCCACCCGCGAGGCCCCCGACCTGCGGCTCGGCGCGTCCCCCCGGGCGACCCTGCAACTGCTGCGCACCGCCCGGGCGGTCGCCGCCCTGGAGGGCCGCGACTACGTCCTCCCCGACGACCTGCAGGCCCTGGCGGTGCCGGTGCTCGCCCACCGGATCATCCCGACCGCCGACGCGCAGCTCGCCCGACGCACCACCGACGCGATCGTCTCCGAGCTGGTGCACCGCCTGCCGCTGCCGCACGACCGGCAGCGCAACCCGTACGACACCCGGCCCGCCGCCGGCAACGGCCGCGCGCCCTACGAGCCGCGGAGGCCATGACGTGCGTGCCGGGCTACGCGGGCTGACCACCCGCGGGCGGTCCTTCCTCGCCGCTGCGGTCGCGGCCGCGATCTCGGCCGGCATCCTCGGTGAGAAGGACCTGCTCCGGGTGGCTGTGCTGTTGGCCATCCTGCCGCTGTTGGCCGCCGCGTACGTCGGGCGGAGCCGCTACAAACTGGCCTGCAACCGTTCACTGGACCCGCACCGGGTTCCGGTCGGGGCCAACTCCCGGGTGGTCCTGCGTCTGCAGAACCTCTCCCGGTTGCCGACCGGCACCCTGCTCCTGGAGGACCGGCTGCCCTACGCCCTGGGCAGCCGGCCCCGGGTGGTGTTGGAGCGGCTCGGCGCGCACCAGGCCAGCTCCGTGGCGTACACCGTGCGGGCCGACGTGCGGGGCCGCTACGACGTGGGCCCGCTGGTGGTCCGGATGACCGATCCGTTCGGCCTCTGCGAGCTGACCCGCTCCTTTCCCAGCACCGACCACCTGACGGTGATCCCGCAGGTCACTCCGCTGCCGTCGGTCCGGCTCCCCGGCGAGTACGCGGGCAGCGGCGACAGCCGGGCCCGCTCGGTGGCGGTGCACGGTGAGGACGACGCGGCGACCCGGGAGTACCGGCGCGGCGACGACCTGCGCCGGGTGCACTGGAAGTCCACCGCCCGCACCGGCGAGCTGATGGTGCGCCGCGAGGAACAACCGTGGGAGAGCCGGGCCACCGTCGTCCTCGACACCAGGGCGTACAGCCATCGCGGCGAGGGGCCGACGGCCAGCTTCGAGTGGTCGGTCTCGGCCGCCGCGAGCATCGCCGTCCACCTGCGGCAGGCCGGTTACAAGATGCGCCTGGTCACCGGCTCGGGGGCGGACGTGGACGCCTCGGAGGCCGGCGGGGACGGCGCGCTGCTCGACCACCTCGCCGAGGTCCGGCTGGATCAGCGCGCCGAGGTCACCGACCTCGTGCAGCGGGTCCGCCAACGCGCCGACGGTGGGCTGATCATCGGTCTGTTCGGCACGGTGAGCGTGGCCGAGGCGGAGTTGCTTGCCGGCCTGCGGGGCAACGGCGCCACCTGCGTCGGCTTCCTGCTGAACAGCTCCTCCTGGCTCAGCCTGCCGGAGAAGGCCCGGGCCGAGGCGGAACACGCGCACGCGGCCGCCGTCCTCGCCATGGTGCAGAGCGGCTGGCGGGTGGTCGGCGTCGACCACGGTGGCCGGCTACCGGCGCTGTGGCCGCAGGTCGGCCGGGGCGCCCAGGGTTTCGCCCTGCGGGCCGCGCTGGCCGAGACGGTCGCCGGCGGTGTGCGATGAACGGAAGGCTCCCCTCATGATCAGCAGTCGGAACATCGGCGTGGTGGCGGCCGCGGCCACGCTGCTGGCCGCCGCGCCGCTGTCGGCCATCTTCCAGGGCTGGACGTGGTTGATCGAGTCCATCATCGCGGTCGCCGTGGTGGCCGGGGTGGCGGCGTTGACCCGGCTCGTGCGGGCCCCGCTCTGGGGTCAGGTGCTGGGCATGCTCGCCGGTCTGCTGCTCGCCCTGACCTGGTTGTTCCCGAGCGGCGAGGAGTTGTTCGCGGTCCTGCCCACCCCGGGCACGGTGGCGTACTTCGGCGATCTGCTCGCCGGCTCCATGCAGGACATGCGCTCGTACGGGGTCGAGGTCCCGGACACGGACCCGCTGCTGTTCATCGCCGTTCTCGGCATCGGCGCGGTCGCCGTGCTCGTGGACGTCCTGGCCGTGGGGCTGCGTCGGCCCGCACTGGCGGGGCTGCCGATGCTCGCCATCTACTCGGTGCCGGTCGCCGTCTACGTGGACAGCGTCCCCGCGGTGCCGTTCGTGGTCGGCGCCTCCGGTTACCTCTGGCTGCTGGTCACCGACAACGTCGACCGGGTACGCCGCTTCGGTCGCCGGTTCACCGGTGACGGCCGCGACGTCGACGTGTGGGAGTCGTCCCCGCTGGCGTCCGCGGGCCGCCGGCTCGCGGTGGTCGGGGTGGCCCTGGCGGTGGTGCTGCCGCTGGCGGTGCCCGGGATGACCGGCGGCCTGCTCGACTCGCTCAGCCGAGGGTCGGGCAACGGCACCGGCAACGGCACCGGCTCGGGCACCTCTGGTCGGATCGACCTGTTCGCCTCGCTCGCCGGCCAGCTCAACCAGTCCCAGGTGGCCGACCTCGTCAAGGTGAAGACGTCCGAGCCGAACCCGTTCTACCTGCGCTACGCGGTCGCCGACGAGTTGCGCCCCAACGGCTTCCAGGCGCGCAACCCCAGCGGCCGGTCCGTCAACGAGGCCCTGCCGGACCCGGCCGACCGTGCCGGCCGAGGCGTGCAGCAGACCACCTACCAGGCGACCGTGGAGGTCACCAAGAGCCTGAGCATGTCGCTGATGCCGGTGTACGCCGAGCCGACCAGCACCGACAACCTCAGCAACAACTGGCTCTACGACACCAACCAGCAGGTCGTCTTCTCCAACCGGGAAAACTCCCGGGGTCGGAAGTACTCCTTCGACTACGTCCGTTCCACCTTCACCCCCGCCGCCTTGCGGGCAGCGCCGTCACTGCCGTCCGAACACCCGGTACGCCGACAGATGACCGCCACCCCCGCGCCGGTGCCCGAGGTGGAGGAGCTGGTCCAGGGGCTGACCCAGGGCAAGCGCACCGACTACGACAAGGTGTTGGCGATCTACCAGCACTTCTCGGCCGACAACGGATTCAAGTACCGGCTGAGCACGGAGAGCGGCAGCAGCGGTCAGGACATCGTCAACTTCCTGACCAACAAGGTCGGCTACTGCCAGCAGTACGCCGCCTCGATGGCCTGGCTGGTCCGCGCGGCCGGCATCCCGGCCCGGGTCGCGTTCGGGTTCACCAACGGCAGCAAGCGCGACGGCGACACCTTCACGCTCACCAACCTCAACCTGCACGCCTGGACCGAGGTCTACTTCGACGGGGCCGGTTGGGTGCCGTTCGACGCCACCCCGGCGTACGGGGTTCCCGGCTCCACCCGGTCGGCCTGGGCACCGGACACTGACGCACCGGAACCGTCCAGCCCGGACACCGGCACCTCGGACACCCCGACCGGCCCGGAAGCCACGGCCGGCCCGGCCGGCCCGGACAACGCCGACCGGGACACCGACGAGGGGCTCGCCCTCGGCGGGACGACCCCGTCCGAGCAGCCGCCGGTCTGGCCCTGGTGGGCAGCGGGCCTGGTGGTGCTGCTGGCACTGCTCGCGGTGCCCGCACTGCGCCGGATGGCGCTGCGCCGCCGACGGGGCAGCCGCGTGGCGGGCGGGGAGATGGCCGCCGCCAGGGTCGACGACGACAGCGAGCCGGGAACGCGCCCCGTCCTGGTGGTGGGCGCGGACGCCAACCGGGCCCGCGCGGACGCGCACGCCGCCTGGGCGGAGTTGCTCGACACGCTTGTCGACTTCCGAGTCCCCGTCGATCCGACCGAGACGCCCAGGGCGACCGCGGACCGGCTGGTCCGGGACGCCCTCGACGACGACAACGCGGTCGGGTCGGCACGGCTGCTCGGCCGGGCGGAGGAGCGGGCCCGCTACGCCCGGGATCCACTGACCGGTGAGCCGTTGCTGCCGGCACTACGCGCGGTCCGGGGGGCGCTCGCCAGCCAGGCGGACCGTCGCACCCGCCTCGTCGCCGCCGTGCTGCCGCCCTCGGTGCTCCTACGGTGGCGGACCGCCCTGGCGGACACCTCCGGCCGGATGATGGGGCTCACCGCGCGGGCCCGGTATCGACTGCTGCGCCTGAGCCCCCGGCGGCTGCTGGCCGACCGGGCCGCTCGCTGACCAGACCCAGACCCACCCACCCCTCGATCCACTACCACCCCGCCACGACGCCTCCGGCGTCACCACTCGTGATCATTTGATGGTGAGTAGTTGCCGACGGCTCCTGGCAGCTACTCACCATCAACTGTTCATGGGCGCCGGTGGTGGCGGCAGCGCAGGGCGCACGGAACTGGGTGAGGGCGCGCGGATACGACGGAGGTCGCCGGGGGCCTGTGCCCGGCGACCGCTCGTCGCGGCGTGCGCCCCGCCTCAGCGGCGGGACCGGCTCAGCGGTGCCCCTCCGGGCGCTGCCGCCACCTGTCCTCCATGCGGTCCAGGATCGACGACCGGCGACCGGATCGGCCACCACCGCGGGGACGACGACGACTCGTCGTGCCGCCCACCACGTGCAGGTCGGGTGACTGCGCCCGCCGGTGCGACTGCACCGCGAACGCGGCCGACGCCAGCATGACGACGAAGCCCGCCACCGCCAGTGGTGGAGTCTTGATCACCGCGCCATAGACCAGTAGAGCCAAGCCAGCGATGATGACGCCGGCGGCGACGAGCAGGCGACGCCGCGCATGGAAGCGCGGATCGCTGGCGCGCACGGCCGAGGCGAATTTGGGGTCCTCGGCAAGCGACCGCTCGATCTGCTCGAACAGCCGCTGCTCGTGCTCCGAGAGCGGCACGGCACTCCTCCCCGGTCACGTTGGTCGGGCCCACTCGGGCCGACAGACCGTGGCAGCCAACCGGCTGCTTACCCGCAAGTCTACGAGGGGGGTCGCGCGTCGGAAAGCGGGACGACCTATGGGCGGGGTGGATTTTCGTTTCGGCGGGCCCCAGGGTCGCCCATCAGACTGGCCGGACCTATGACGGACCGCCCGAAACGGGCAGCAGCGGCGTCCGCGGCAGCTTCCGCCTCGCGCCAGCCGCGCTCCGGCGCGCCGAGGGTGAGTTGCCGGGGGGCGCCCTTCGCCGAGGCGAGCCCCTCCACCCGGACACCGACGAGTCGGATCCGTTCGGCGGGGTCCAATGCGGTGTAGAGCGCCCAGACCGTGTCGAACATCTCGCGGGCGGTGTCGGTGGGAACGTCGAGGGTGCGAGATCGGCTGACGGTGCGGAAGTCGGCCAGCCGGACCTTGAGGGAGACGGTGCGCCCGACCTGCCCGGAGCCACGCAACCGGACGCCGACCTTCGCACTGAGCGCGAGCAGCGCACGGCGGATCTCCAGCGGGTCGGCCACGTCGACGTCGAAGGTCACCTCGGCGCCGATGGACTTGTCGACGTGCTCGGGGCTGACCCCACGCGGGTCGCGACCCCAGGCCAACTCGTGCAGGTGCCCTGCCGAGGCGGCACCGACGGCTCGGCGGAGCATGCCCACCGGCGCCTCGGCGAGGTCACCGACGGTGTTCAGGCCGAGCCGACGCAGCGCCTCGGCGGCGCGCTCGCCCACCCCCCACAGGGCGTCCACCGGCAGCGGGTGCAGGAAGTCGAGCACCTGCCCCGGCGGCACGACCAGCAGGCCGTCCGGCTTGGCCCGGGTGGAACCCAGCTTGGCGACGAACTTGGTCGGCGCCACCCCGACCGAGCAGGTCAGCGCCTGCTCGTCGGCGACCCGACGACGGATCAGCCGGGCGATGGTGGCCGGGGAGCCGAAGAGCCGACGGGCGCCGGTCACGTCGAGGAACGCCTCGTCGAGGGAGAGCGGCTCGACCAGCGGCGTGACGTCCCGGAAGATCTGCATGACGGCCCGGGAGGCAGCCGTGTAGGCGGCGAAGTCCGGTGGCAGGTAGACCGCGTGGGGGCAGCGGGCTCGGGCCTGGCTGGTCGGCATCGCGCTGCGTACGCCGTACCGGCGGGCCTCGTAGCTGGCCGAGCTGACCACCCCGCGCGGGCCGACGCCGCCGACGATCACCGGCCGGCCACGCAGCTCGGGGCGGCGCCGCACCTCGACGGCGGCGAAGAAGGCGTCCATGTCGACGTGCAGGATCGGGCTGGCGGAGTCGTCGGCGTCCGGCCCGAAGCGCGGATCCCCACCCCCGGGGTCCCCGCCCCGGGGCAACGACTGACTGCGGCCCATCCCGGCAGGTTAACCCGGGGGTACGACACCACCACCGACCAGTCGGCCGAACCGTCCCCGGGTCAGCCCCGGACGACGAGCAGCGGCACCGTCAGCTCGGCGGCGGTGTCCGACCCGTGGTAGGCCACCAACTTCGACGCCATCGGCCTTTCGGTGCGGCTGGCCATGACCGCGTACGTGTCGTTGCAGGTCACCACCACGTCGCCGATCCGGCCCAGGTGTTCCTCGGCCACCGGCCCGAACCAGCCGGTGGCCACCACGTCGTCGCGGGTGCGTACCCGGGCGGTGGCGCCCAGCACCTCCGACCAGGCGGCCCGCACGTCGTCGACCGCGCCCGGCTCGACGTGCAGGTAGCGCACCCGGGCCTCGCCGGCCACCAGCCGCACACCGGCCCGCAGACGCGGATCGGTGTCCAGGTCGAAGCGGTGCGCGGCGGGAATGTCGAGCTGACCGTGGTCGGCGGTCACCAGCAGCGCCGCGTCCGACGGCAGCCCGTCGACCAGCCGGGCGACCAGGGCGTCCACCTCGGTGGCGGCGACCCGCCACGGCTCCGAGTCGACGCCGCTGAGGTGGCCGTGCCGGTCCAGGTCGGCGTGGTAGCCGGAGACCAGGGTGGGGCCGGCGCCGGCGGCCAACGCGGCAAGCATGGTGGTGGCCACCGCGTCCCCACCGGCGGCGCCCCGGAAGTCGCCACCCCGGTTGGCGGCCATCGTCAACCCACTGCCGCCGAACTCCGGGCGACTCACCACCGTCGTGGTCACCCCGGCGGCGCGGGCCCGCTCCAACTGGGTGGGCACCGGCTGCCAGTGCAACGGCGACGGGTCGGCGGCCCAGTCGGTGTGGGTGAGCACCCGATCGGTGCCGGGGACCCGCACGGTGAAGCCCAGCACCCCGTGCGCGCCCGGCGCGACGCCGGTGCCCAGCGACACCAGGCTGGTCGGGGTGGTGGACGGAAAGCCGGCGATGAGCGGTCGGGCCACCGTCGCGGCCAGCCCGACGAGGGTAGGCGCGTACGGCGCGGCGGTCGGCAGCTGGTACCACCCGAGCCCGTCGACGAGCAGCACGGCGATCCGGCGTACCCCGGCCAACGCGGGCACGAGCCCGAGCGGGTCGGGCGAGCCGGGCACGCCCAGGACGGCAAGCGCGCTGGGCAGCACATCGGCGAGACGACCGCCGCCGTGGTCCGGCCCGAGGATGTCCAGCGGCGCCGGCACGCCGCCGGTCTCGGCGATCATGCCGGCCGTCGCGCGAACAGGTGCAGTTGGGCGGCCAGATCCCGGTACGGCGGTTGACCGGCCAGCGCACGTTCCAACTCGACCACGGCGGCGGCCTGCCCGTCGGCGACCGCGGCCGGCAGCAGGTCGGCGAGCACGCGTACCCCGTGGATCTCCTCGACCACCAACCCGGCGGCGTCGAGGAGGGCGGTGGCGCCGGGAGCGTCGTAGCGTCGGCGCAGCGTGTCGCGCGGGCCCGCGGTGCCGGCCGGATCGGCGGCCAGGGTGGCCGCGACGTCCAGGTGGCCGTTCATCGCCCGACCCAGCACGGCGGCGGCCCGGCCGGCCACCAGCACACTTGCCGCGCCGCCCGGGCGCAGCGCGGTGGCAAGCGCGGCCACCACAGGTGTCGGGTCGTCGACCACCTCCAGTACGGCGTGGCAGAGCACCAGGTCGACGCCGGCCGGCTCGACCAGCCCGGCGAGGGCGTCACCGTCGCCCTGCACGGCTTCGACCCGGTCGGCCACCCCGGCCTCGGCGGCACGACGGGTGAGCGCGGCGAGCGCGTCGGGGCTGGCGTCGACGACGGTGACCCGGTGCCCGGCGCGGGCCAGCGGTACGGCGAAACCGCCGGTGCCGCCGCCCACGTCAAGCACGGTCAGCTCGGTGTCGCCGCGCCGGTCCAGCTCGGCGCGGAGCACCGACCAGATCACGGCGGTGCGGGGTGTCAGCGGCGGCTCGGCGAACCGGCCTCGGGTCTGCTCCACCCGGCCGAGCCTAGTCACCCGGCCGGGTGGTGGTGCGGGCGTGTGGCGGGCGGTCAGGCCTCGGTGCCCTCGACCTCGTCCTCCGCCCGGGACCGGCGCTCGTTGGCCACCGGACCGTTGGTCACCTCGTACTCGCGGGGGTCGGCGAGGTGCGACGGCACCCAGCCGGTGCCCAGTCGGGTCCGCCGGGCGTTGGCGATTCCACCGGTGTACGCGTGATTTCCCGTCACTGTCGTTCCCCCTCACGGATCACGGGCCGCTCTGCCCGCTCGGGACGAGTCTCCCGCCCGACGGCTCGAGAAACCGTAATGTGGATCACTGATTCAGCGGAAGTCACGGGACGCCGGCCTCACCGGTGGCTCGATGGCGTCCAGCCGGTCGGCGACCAGGTTGGTCACCCCCTCGTGCCGCTGCAACCGCCCCCGGACCACCAGCGCGGCGCTGGTCCGGGCCACCCGCCGGTAGCGCTGCCACAGCCCCGGCGAACAGGTGACGTTGAGCATCCCCGTCTCGTCCTCCAGGTTGAGGAAGGTGACCCCGCCCGCGGTCGCCGGGCGTTGCCGGTGGGTGACGATGCCACCGACCCGGATCCGTTGCCCCGGCTCCACCCGGCCGAGCCGGGCGATCGGCACCGCGCCGAGCACGTCGAGCTGGCCCCGGATGAACCGGGCGGGATGGCTCTCCGGCGACAACCCGGTAGCCCACACGTCGGCGACCAGCCGGTCCACCGCCTCCATTCCGGGCAGGGTGGGCGCCGCCGCGCCGGTCACCGTGCCGGGCAGTCGGCCCGGCCGGTCCTGGGCCGCCGCGCCGGCTGCCCACAGCGCCTGCCGCCGGGTCAACCCGAAACAGGCGAAGGCGTCCGCGGTGGCCAACGCCTCCAGCTGCGCGGCGGTGAGACCGACCCGCCGGGCCAGGTCCGGCATGTCCGTGTACGGCCCGCGCGCGGCCCGCTCGGCCTCGATCCGCTCGGCCACGTCGACTCCGAGGGTACGAACGCCGGACAGCCCGAGCCGGACAGCGGGGCCACCCAGCCCCCAGGCGTGCGGCGGCTCCCCCGGCTCGCTGCCCCACCGGGTCTCCGGGGTGGACTCCAGCACCGCCTTCGCGCCACTGGCGTTGATGTCCGGGCGGCGGACCTCCACCCCGTGCCGGCGGGCGTCGTCGACAAGGGTCTGTGGTGAGTAGAAACCCATCGGCTGGGCGTTGAGCAGCGCGGCCAGGAACGGCGCCGGGTGGTAGCGCTTGAGCCAGGAACTGGCGTAGACCAGGTAGGCGAAGCTCATCGCGTGGCTCTCCGGGAAGCCGTAGCTGGCGAACGCGGTGAGCTTGCGGTAGACGTCGTCGGCCAGCTCACCGGTGATGCCCCGCTCGGCCATCCCGGCGTAGAGCCGGTCGGCGATCCGGGTCATCCGCTCGACCGAGCGTTTGGCGCCCATCGCCCGGCGCAACTGGTCGGCCTCGGCCGCGTCGAAGCAGGCCAGGTCGATGGCGAGCTGCATCAGTTGCTCCTGGAACAGCGGCACACCAAGGGTCTTCTCCAGGGCGTTGCGCATCAGCGGGTGCGCGAAGGTCACCGGCTCCTGGCCGTTCTTACGCCTGATGAACGGGTGCACCGAGCCGCCCTGGATCGGGCCGGGGCGGATCAGCGCCACCTCGACCACCAGGTCGTAGAACTCACGGGGCTTGAGCCGGGGCAGGGTGGCCATCTGGGCCCGGCTCTCCACCTGGAACACCCCGACCGAGTCGGCCCGGCAGAGCATGTCGTAGACCTCCGGGTCGTCAAGCGTCATGTCACCGAGGTCGAGGCTCATCCCGATCATGTCGTAGCCGTAGTGCAGGGCGGAGAGCATGCCCAGGCCGAGCAGGTCGAACTTGACCAGGCCCACCGCGGCGCAGTCGTCCTTGTCCCACTGCAGGACGCTGCGCCCGGGCATCCGCCCCCACTCCACCGGGCACACCTCGATCACCGGACGGTCGCAGATGACCATGCCGCCGGAGTGGATGCCCAGGTGCCGGGGGAACGTCTGCAACTCGTTGGCGTACTCCACCACCTGCTCGGGGATGTTCTCGACGTCGACGGTGGCGACCGAGCCCCACCTGTCGATCTGCTTGCTCCAGGCGTCCTGCTGCCCCGGCGAGTAGCCGAACGCCTTGGCCACGTCCCGCACGGCCGACCGGGGCCGGTAGGAGATGACGTTTGCGACCTGGGCGGCGTGCTCCCGGCCGTAGCGGGTGTAGACGTGCTGGATCACCTCCTCCCGGCGGTCGGACTCGATGTCCACGTCGATGTCGGGTGGGCCGTCCCGTTCCGGGGCGAGGAACCGCTCGAAGAGCAGTCGGTGCCGGACCGCGTCCACATTGGTGATCCGCAACGCGTAGCAGACCGCCGAGTTGGCCGCCGAACCCCGACCCTGGCAGTAGATGTCCTGGTCACGGCAGAACGTGACGATGTCGTAGACCACCAGGAAGTAGCCGGGGAAACCCAGCTCCTCGATCATGTTCAGTTCGTGGTCGAGTTGCGCGTACGCCGTCGGGTGCGCCTGCGGCGGCCCGTAGCGCTCGTGCGCCCCGTCGGCGGTCAGTTTGCGCAGCCAGCTCATCTCGGTGTGCCCCGGCGGCACCGGGTACGCCGGCAGCTGCGGCGCGACGAGTTGGAGGTCGAAGGCCAACTCGGCGCCGAACTCGGCGGCCCGCGCCACCGCACCCGGGTACGCGGCGAACCGGGCCGCCATCTCCGCGCCGCTGCGCAGGTGGGCGGTGGCCGCCGCGGGCAACCAGCCGTCGATCTCGTCCAGGCTGCGTCGGGCCCGGACCGCGGCGACGGTGGTGGCCAGCCGACGCCGGCCGGGGCTGGCGTAGTGCACGTTGTTGCTTGCCACCGTCGGTAGCCCGGCCGCGGCGGCCAGTTCGGCGAGCGCGTCGTTGCGGTCGGCGTCGACGGGATGGCCGTGGTCGGTCAGCTCCACCGCCACCGTCTCCGCGCCGAAGAGCGCGGTCAGCCGGTCCAACTCGCGGGCCGCCGCGTCCACCCCCTCGGTGAGCAGCGCCCCCGGCACGTGCCCCTTGCGGCAGCCGGTCAGCACCAGCACGTGATCCTTCAGCTCGGCGGCGACCTCCTCCAGGCTCCCGTAGACCGGGCGGCCCTTCTCCCCGCCGCGCAACTGGGCGCGGGCGATGGTGGTGGCCAGCCGGGCGTACCCCTCGTGGCCGTGCGCGAGCACCAGCAGGTGTGCGCCGTGCGGGTCGGGCTCACCGTTCTGCGGGCCGGGCAGCCCGAGGGACAGCTCCGCGCCGAAGATGGTCGGCAGGCCCAGCGTGCGGGCCGCCTCGGCGAAGCGGACCACCCCGTAGAAGCCGTCGTGGTCGGTGACGGCGAGCGCGGTGAGCCCCAGCCGGGCCGCCTCCTCGGCCAACTCCTCCGGGTGACTGGCACCGTCGAGGAAGCTGAAGTTGGTGTGCGCGTGCAGCTCCGCGTAGGGCACCACGCCGTCGGGCCGGGTCAGCTCCGGCGGCTGGTACTGCTCACGGCGGCGGCTCCACGCCGGGGAGTCGCCGCCATCGGCGTCCACGGCGAGCGGGTCCACCACGTGCAGGTGCCGCTCGCCCCGGTTCCCCCGCTTGTCGCCGGCCCGCCCGGAGAGCACCCGCTCCAGCTCCGACCAGGGCATCTTCGGGTTGTGGAAGCTCATCCGGCCGCTCCGGCCGCGCTCGACGGCGGCGAGAGGTGCGATGAGCGTGATGACTCACAGACATCACGATGTCTGTGAGTCATCACGCTCATCAGGACATCTGCTCCATGGCCAGCGTGGAGCCAGCCGACGCCGGGCAGGGATCGACCTGACTTAGTCATAGATCGCTTCCACCAACCACTGCCCCGACTCCACGGCCAGCAGCAGGGCAGCACCGTCGGCCAGGCTGACCTGGAACCGGGCCCGGCGGCGGGCCTCGGCCAGCGCCCACCAGCGCTCGTCCACCGGCCACGGCCCGGCCCAACCCACGATCTCCGCCGGCTGACCGGTGCCAACCACCAGTCGGGCGGGCGCGGCGCTCACCGCCAACCGCGCGCTGATCACCACCGGCTCGCCAGCGGAGTCGTGCACGGTCGCGGCGAGCGGACTGGGCAACACCACGGCGGGCGCGGGCGGCGGCAGCCGGCCCGGCCACGGCGGAGCTTCGGGCCGGGCCGGGACGCGTTCGTCGCCCCACGGCACCAGTCGCACCTGGTCGGCCGGGGAGCGGCCACCACCGAGCACCGCGGTGACCACCGCCTCCGGGCCGAGGATGCCCTGCACCCGGCTCAACGCCCGGTGCGCGCGTTCCCGTTCCTCGCCGGTCTCTCCCCAGAGGCCGGACTGCAGACCGGCCTGGGCGATCACCCCGTCCGGGATCAGTCGCAGTCGGATGATGCCTGCCGTCGGTCGGGTCGGCCGGGCACCGGCGCGGCCGTTGCTGCCGGAGAGCCACCCGTCGAGCTGCCAGCGCACCCGGTCGGCGATGGCCCCGGCGGTGAGCAGGCCATCGTGTCGCCACACCCGGTGCAGCTCCTGCCCGTGCTCGGTGACCGCCTCGATGCCGAGCCGGGTGCAGGCCAGCCCGTGCCCGGCCAGCCGCTCGTGCAGCTTCTCGGCCAGCGCCCGGGCCACGAACGCCGCCGCGTCGACCCGGTCGATCGGCTCGTCGTGCTCGGCGGTCACCGTCAGGTCGGCCGGCGGCTGCCGGACGGCGAGTGGGCGGTGGTCCCGCCCGGCCGCCAGCCGGTGGGCCAGCGCGCCGTCGAACCCGAACCGGGCCAGCACGTCGCCGGCCGGCAGGGCGGCGAAGTCGCCGAGGGTGCGGACCCCCAGCCGGCGCAGCAGGTCGGCAAGCGCCGCCCGGCCGAGCGCCTCGACCGGCAGCCCGGCCAGGAACTCCGGTGTCCCGCCCGGTGCCACCACCCGACCGGCGCGAGCGGCCAACCCGGCCGCGAACACCCCGTCGGCGATGCCGACCTGGCTCTCCACCAGGCACGACTGGGCCACGTGCTCGATGATCCGCTCGGCGGCCGCCTCCTCGCCGCCGAGGTAACGGCCCGGCCCTCGGGCGGCCACCGCGCAGGCACCCGGACGGACCACCTCGACGCCGGCGACCAGCTCCTCCACCGCGGCGACCACCGGCTCGAACGCCCGGGCGTCCCGGCCGAGGTCGTACTCCACGACGGTGAGCTGCGGGCAGCGACCCTGCGCCTCCCGCTTACGCAGCCCCCGACGCACCCCCTCGGCGCGGGCCCGCTCGGAGCAGGCGACCACCCGGTTGGCGTGCAGCACCGCCACCGGGCCGGTCGCCGGCACCCCGTCGACGATCTCGGCGGCGAGCACCGGCCAGTCTGGGCACCACAGCAGCAGAGTGCGTGCCGGCGCGCCGGTCACCCCCGACCGACCAGGGCGAGTGGCGTAGCCGATCGGCCCACGGGCGACGGCATCGCACGAGGGATCACCCGGGTCAGCTCGTCACCCGGGAGCCAGACCTTGATCTCTTTGGGCCGGGCGGCCGCCCCACGCCCACGCGCCGAGACGGTGATCTCCCGGCGGCGCAACCGCCCACGGCCCAGCCCGAGCCCCTCCCAGACCCCACGGACCACCTGGAGCGTCACGTCCGCGCCGTCCCACCGCCCGTACGGGACGAGCACGCTGCCGCGCTGCCGGGCCCGGGCCGCCAACCGGGTGGCGACCGAGGCGGAGACCGAGGCCGGCACGGTGGTGACCACGACGTCCACCCCGTCGATGAGCGCGGCGACCACGGTGGCCCACTCAGGGCCCGGGTTCGGCACCAGGGCCAGCCGGTCCAGGGCGATGCCCAGCTCAGCGGCCGCGCCCGCGCCGAACGTCGGCACCCCGACCACGGCGCACCACGAGCCGGCCCGGGACGCCTCGGCGAGCAGGGCCAGCATCAGTGAGGTGCCGCCGCTGCGGCGGGGCTGACCGGCGGCGACCGCGATGGTGCTGCCCCGGCGCAGGCCCCGGTTGGGCAGCAGACCGGTCAGCTCGGGCACCACCGGCAGCACCCGGTGGCCACCGACCGGGTCGGGCGCGCTCGCCGGGCGCACCAGATCGGCAAGCGCGGCGGAACCGACCACCATGCGGCCCGCCATTGGACCAACTCCCCCGTCGTTGCTGTGGATCAGATCAGGACCAGCACGCCGTGCCACCGGCCGCCCGGCTCCCCCCGCAGGGCGGCCGGTGGCACAGCGGGATCAGGCGGCGAGGCCGTCCAGGGCCGGTTGGTGGGCCACACCGAGCGCGGTCTCCACCACCGTGACGAACTGTTCGGCGGCGCGGAGCAGATCGTCGGCCTCCCGGGCGCTCACCACCCGGGGGATGCCCGCCTCGGCGGCGGCGCGTTTGCTGGCCCCGGCGGCGAAGAACCGGGACCACTCGTCGAGCTCCGGGGCGACAGCGCAGAGGAGGACCCAGACGCTGGTGATCCGGTTGCGCCGACTCGGCGCGGGTCGGGCCCGGGCAGCGAGCAGAGCCGCCGCCGCGCGCAGGGCCGCCAGGTGGGCAGCCGCGTAGCGCAGGCCGTCGGGTCGGGTCTGGCCGGCCTCGACCAGCCCACGGCGGGCCAACGTGAGGAGCTGGACGGGGGTGCGATGCGGCAGCACGTGCGCCGGCACCGTCGGTGCCTGAGCCGGGTTGGTCGGCATGGGTGTCTCTCCTCCACGTGGCCGAGACGTCACTGCGGCGGCTGCTGCCACCGACGAGACGCCGAGGTCGGGTGGTGCGGAGGAAGACGCACCGGGTGTGGCCGGCCGGGTGTGGATGCTTCCCCACACCACACCCGGCCGGCGGACCGGCGGGTGCGTCGCCCGCTGCCCGGGGGTCGTGGGCAGCGGGCGACGCTCCTGCCTGTTGGGACCAGGCTCGCGACTGCCCGGAAACCCAGGTGCGGCCCGCGGAGCCGCACCGCCCGGAGGTGGCGCCGCGAAACGCCGCGCTCCGGTTGGTTGGAACGGGCGTTCGAGGCAATCGAACACTCGTTCTAACTGCTGCTGACAGTACACCTCCCCTCCGACGAAAATGCAACGTGTGACGCGCCGAGCGTGCCGGCCGACTGAACCGGCCATCGGTGGACCGGGAAGAATGGCGGGATGCAGCCACACCCGAACGTACGGTCGGTGCAGGACGCGCTCACCGCCGCCGGCACGTGCGACGGCGCCGGCACCCCCGCCGAGGTGGCGTGAGCGAGCGCAGCGAGCGAACCAGCGGGCACAGCAGCGAGGCGAGTGCGGCTCCGGAGCTGGTCACACTGCACGTGTGGCGGACCTCCCGCGGCGCGCTCCCCCGGGTGCTGACCCGGATGGCGCTGGACCCGCGCCGGTTGCGGGCCCTCCCGGGCGTCCGGTTCGGCAAGCTGCTGGGCACCGGAACCGGCACCGACTTCGGGCCGAAGGACGCCGACCTGACCCGGTGGGCGGCGTTGACCGTCTGGGACTCCCCCGCCGCCGCGGCCGACTTCGACGACTCGCCGGTCGGGCGGGCCTGGGCCGGCGTCGCCCAGTCCCGGGCCCGGATCGACCTGCGCCCGCTGACCAGCCGGGGCGAGTGGTCCGGCCAGCGGCCGTTCGGTGACCCGCCGGGTGGCCGGGTCACCGGCCCGGTGCTGGCACTGACCCGGGCCCGGCTGCGGGCCCGCCGGGCGGCCACCTTCTGGCGGGCGATCCCGCCGGTGGCCGCCGCCCTGCGCGACGCGCCCGGGTTGCTGGCCCGGTTCGGAGTCGGCGAGGCCCCGTTGGGCTGGCAGGGCACGGTGAGCGTGTGGCGCGACCCGACGGACCTGGTGGCGTTCGCGTACCGTCACCCGGAGCATCGGGCGGCGATCATGCGGACCCCCACCGCGGGCTGGTACGCCGAGGAGCTGTTCGCCCGGTTCGAGGTACGCGACGTGGTCGGCGACCGGTCGGTGCTCGGATGGGTCGCCGACGGTGGCTCGGAAACGGTGAAGGGTGGACGGGCATGAGGTTGGTGCGCTGGACGCCGGACGATCTCGTCCGGCGGCTGGACGACGTGGTGGCCGTCTACGGCGAGGCGATGGGGTACCGCACCGACCTGTTGGAGGCCCGGCGCGGTTACATCGCCACCCACGTCCGCCGGCCGGGTTTCCGGGCGGTGGCCAGCCTGACCAGCGAAGGCCACCTCGCCGGCTTCGGCTACGGCTACCTGGGCGCCTCCGGTCAGTGGTGGCACGACCAGGTGCATCGCGCGCTTGACGCCCCGACCCGTCAACGCTGGCTCACCCACTGCTTCGAGGTGGTCGAGCTGCACGTCCGGCCACCGGCGCAGGGTCATGGCCTGGGCACCGGTCAGCTGCGTGCGCTGCTCGGCATGGCGGAGGGCGACACCACGCTGCTGTCCACCCCGGAGGCCGACGAGCAGACCTCGCGGGCCTGGCGGTTGTACCGACGGTTCGGCTTCGTCGACGTGCTGCGTAACTTCCACTTCCCCGGCGACGAGCGACCGTTCGGCGTACTCGGTCGGGATCTGCCGCTCGAGCCACCGGCGTCATGACCCGGCGGACCTCCTGGGCGCTGCTCGCCGTCCTGGTGCTCGCCCAGATCTGCTACCCGCTCACCACCGGCGACACCCGGGCGGGGCTCACCGTGGCCACCGTCGTGCTCGGTTGGCTGCTCTCGGTCGGCCACGCACTGCTCAGCCGGGGCCCACGGGTGGCGGCCGCGCTGGTCGCGGTGGCCACCGGCGGCGGGTTCGCGATCGAGGCGATCGGGGTGGCCACCGGCGTGCCGTTCGGCAGCTACGACTACTCCGGGGAGTTGGGGCCCAAGCTGGCCGGGGTGCCGCTGATCATCCCGCTGGCCTGGACCTGGATGGCCTGGCCAGCCTGGCTGGCAGCCGTCCGGCTCACCGGCGGCGCGTCGGCGACCGGCACCGACGGCAACGCCACGGCGGCCGGCGGCAGCGGATCGGCGGCCGGCGGCAGCGGGTCGACGCTGCGTCGGTGGGCGGGGCGGATCGCGCTGGCCACCGTCGGGCTGGCCGCCTGGGACCTCTTCCTCGACCCGCAGATGGTGGCCGAGGGCTACTGGGTCTGGCGCGACGCCACCCCCGCGTTGCCCGGCCTGGCCGGCATCCCGGTCAGCAACTACCTGGGCTGGCTGCTCTTCGCCGTGCTGATGATGAGCGCGCTGCGCCCGCTGGCCGGGCCTGCCGCCGAGCACACCGACCGGCGGGACCACCCCATGGTCGCGCTCTACCTGTGGACGTACTTCTCCAGCATCCTGGCCCACGCCATCTTCCTCGACCTGCCCGCGTCCGCGCTCTGGGGCGCCGCCGGCATGTCGGTGACCGCGATACCCCTGACGGTGAGCCTGGTACGCGCCCACCGGGCTCGGGAGAGCCGGGTGGAGGACCACCAGCCGCACCGGCCCGGCGTCGACGCCACCCGATGATCGTCCTGCTCGCCCTGCTGGTCGCCGTCGCCGCGTTGACCGCGCACACCTGGCTCAACGCCGCCGGGTGGCTGCGCCGGCCCACCGACCGGCCCGGCGACGTCGACGAGCCGGTCGCCGTGCTGCTGCCGCTGCGCGACGAGGCCACCCGGGTCACGCCCTGCCTGCGCGCCCTGCTCGCCCAGCGCGGCGTACCCGGGCTGCGCGTCGTGGTCCTGGACGACGGGTCCACCGACGGCACCGCCGACGTGGTCCGCGCGGTGGCCGGCGACGACCCCCGGGTCACCCTGCTCACCGGGGTCGCCCCACCGCCGGGCTGGTTGGGCAAGCCGCACGCCTGCTGGCAGCTGGCCACCCGGGCCGACCCGGGCGCCACCGCGCTGGTCTTCGTCGACGCCGACGTGGTGCTCGCCCCGCACGCCGTGGCCGCCGCCGTCACCGAGCTGCGCGCCGCCCGGGTGACGTTGCTGTCGCCGTACCCCCGGATCGTGGTGGCGACGGCGGCCGACCGGCTGGTGCAGCCGCTGTTGCAGTGGCTGTGGTTGACCTTCCTGCCGCTGCGGGCGATGGAGCGCTCGTCGCGGCCGTCGCTGGCCGCGGCGGGCGGGCAGTTCCTGGTGGTGGACCGGGCCGGCTACACCGCCGCCGGCGGGCACGCCGGCGTCGCCGACAAGATCCTCGAGGACGTCGAGCTGGCCCGGGCGGTCAAGCGGGCCGGTGGGCGGATCGCCCTGGCCGACGGCTCCCGGCTGGCCACCTGCCGGATGTACGACGACTGGCCGCAACTGCGCGACGGGTACTCGAAGTCGCTCTGGGCGTCGTTCGGGCACCCGGGCGCGGCGGCGGCCGTGGTGGCGGCGCTGCTGCTGCTCTACACCGCCCCGCCGCTGATCGCGCTGACGGGTGTGCTGGCCGGCGAACCGGGGGTGGCCGCCGTGGGCCTGGCCGGCTACCTGCTCGGGGTGGCCGGGCGGGTGCTCACCGCCCGCGTGACGGGTGGTCGGTGGTGGCCCGACGCGCTCGCACACCCCGTGTCGGTCGTGGTCCTCGGCTGGTTGACTCTGCGGTCGTACCATCTGCGAAAGCGACGCCGCCTGACCTGGCGGGGCCGCCCGGTCAGCTAGGGAGGGCGCGGCATGGCGCGGATCGTGGTCGTCGGCGCCGGGGTGGGTGGCCTCGCCACCGCCGCCCGGCTCGCCTCCACCGGGCACCAGGTGACCGTCTTCGAGCGGGCCGACACGGTCGGTGGCAAGCTCGGCCGGTACGCGCACGACACCCCGGCCGGGTCGTTCCACTTCGACACCGGGCCGAGCCTGCTCACCCTGCCCGAGGTCTTCCACGACCTGTTCGAGGCGACCGGCGCGAAGCTCGACGAGTACCTGGACCTGGTCCCGCTGGACCCGATCGTCCGACACGTCTTCGCCGACGGTGGCCCGACCCTGGACTCGTGCGCCGACCCGGTGGAGTTCGCCGCCCGGATCGGGGCCGCCTTCGGTGACCGGGCGGCAGCCGACTGGCAGCGGCTGTGGCGCCGGGCGGCGCGCGTGTGGCAGGCCTCCTCGCGGGACATCCTGCGCCGTACCGTCGACTCTCCCCGCGACCTCGCGTCGCTGGCCTGGCGGGTCGGTGACCTGGCCGCCATCGCCCCCGGCCGCAGCCTGCGCGGCCTGGGCCACCGGCACCTGTCCGACCCGCGGCTACGGATGCTGCTGGACCGGTACGCGACCTACACCGGCGCCGACCCGCGTCGGGCACCAGCGGCGCTCGTCGCGGTCCCCTACGCCGAGCTGGCCTTCGGCGGTTGGTACCTGCGCGGCGGGCTGGGCACGCTCGCCGACGCGCTGCTGACCCGCTGCCTCGACCTCGGCGTGGTCGTGCAGACCGACGCCACGGTCACCCGGATCGACGCCACCGGCGGTCGGGTGCACGGGGTACGCCTCGCCGGCGTCGCCGCCCCGGTGCCCGCCGACGTGGTGGTGGCCAACGTGGACGCCCTCACCGTCTACCGTGACCTGCTGCCACACCCGCGTCGGCTGGCCGGGTTGACCGACCGCAGCCTCGCCGGCTTCGTGCTGCTGCTCGGTGTCACCGGCAGCACCGGGCTGGCCCACCACAACGTCTTCTTCCCGGACGACTACGACGCGGAGTTCGACGCGGTCTTCGGTGACCCCGGGCGCGGCGTACGGGCCCGACCGGCGGCCGACCCGACGGTGTTCGTCACCGTGGCCGACGACCCGATGGTCCGGCCCGCCGGACATGAGGCGTGGTTCGTGCTTGTCAACGCCCCTCGGCACGGCACCGCGGCGGGCGCTGTCGACTGGCGACGCCCGGGGCTGGCCGACGCGTACGCCGACCGGATCCTGGACGTGCTGGCACGGCGGGGCGTGGACGTACGCGACCGGACGCTGTTCCGCGAGATCCGCACCCCCGCCGACCTGGACGTGGCGACCGGCGCGCCCGGTGGCTCGATCTACGGCACCGCCGGTGGGTTGCTCCGGCCCGCCAACCGGGGCCCGGCGAACGGGCTGTGGCTGGTCGGTGGCTCCACCCACCCGGGCGGCGGGCTGCCGATGGTGACCCTCTCCGCACAGATCGTCGCCGACGAGATCGGCCCCGCCTGGTAGAGCCGGCATTGGCCCCAGCCGGCGTCGCTCCAGCCGGCGTTGGCCCCGGCCGGCGTCGAGCAGGGCTGGCTCAGCCGCTCAGCCGGCGTCGAGCAGGGCTCGACGGATGCTGGACAGCAGTTGCCCCAGCCCGAAGCCGGCCAGCAGCACCCAGACCGCGGTCGCCATGGTGATGGTGCCCGCGGCCAGGTCCGGCTCGATCAGCCCGGCCAGCCCGGCGACCAGCAGACCGGCCAACGCCACCGACACCCGGGTGGGGCGTTCGCCCACGGTCACCGCGCCGATGTCCCGCATGCCGGCGGCGATCGCCCGCGCCCGGACGTACTCGTGCAACCAGGACAGCGCGCCGCCCGCGACGACCAGCCCTCCCGGCGCGCCCACCAGCCAGAACGCCAGCAGCCACGCCACCTCACCGAGCCGGTCGGCGACCGAGTCGTAGACGTAGCCCAGCCGGGTGGTGCGGCCGGTGACGACCGCCACCGCACCGTCCACGCTGTCCGCCACGGCGGCGAGCAGCACGAACAGCGCGCCCAGGAACGGCCCGTCCCCCGGGCGGCCCACCAGCAACGGTACGCAGAAGCAGAGCAGCACCCCCGCCACGGTGACCGCGGTGGGGCCGACCCGCAGCCGACCCAGCACATACCCGACGTGGTACGCGAATCGCAGCCAGGCGCGCACCACCGGCGCCGCGACCCGGGGGTCGAACCCGCCGTGCAACCGCGCCCACGCCGTGGCGTACTGATCCCAGTTCAGCTGTGTGCCCACCACGGATCAACCGTCGTGCCGGGCAACAGGTGTCGCAGGCGCATCGTTCACACGCGGGCGCCGGCCTTCAGGTTCTGCCAGACCTCGCGGGTCGCGGTGGATCGGTTGAGGGTGATGAAGTGGATTCCCGGCACGCCCTCGTCCAGCAGTCGGCGGCACATCTCGCTGGCCTGCTCGATGCCGAGCCGGCGGACGGCGTCCGGGTCGTCGGCGACGCGTTCGAAGCGGGCCGCCAACGCCTGCGGGAACGGCGCACCGGACAGCTGCACGGACCGCTCGATGGTGCCGATCTGGGTCACCGGCATCACCCCGGCCAGGATCGGGGTGTCACAGCCGGCAGCGGCCACCCGGTCACGCAGCCGCAGGTAGTCGTCGGCGTCGAAGAACATCTGGGTGACCGCGAACTCCGCGCCGGCCCGACACTTGCGCACGAACTGGGCGGTGTCGCTGGCCACGTCGGGCGAGCGGGGATGCTTGTACGGGAAGGCCGCCACACCGACGCTGAAGTCGCCGGCGTCGCGCACCAGACGGACCAGGTCCTCGGCGTAGTCCACGCCCTCGGGGTGGCGGATCCACTCGCCGCTCGGATTGCCCGGGGGGTCACCACGAACAGCCAGCACGTTGCGCACGCCCACCCCGGCGAGCCGACCGACCACATGTCGCAGCTCGGCGACGGAGTGGTTGACCGCGGTCAGGTGGGCCATCGGCAGCAGGGTCGTCTCGGTGGCGATCCGCTCGGTCACCGCGACCGTGGTGTCCCGGGTCGAGCCGCCGGCGCCATACGTGATCGACACGAACGACGGGCGCAGCGACTCCAGCTCGCGGATGGCCTGCCAGAGCAGCTGCTCCCCCGCGTCGGTCTTGGGCGGGAAGAACTCGAACGAGAAGGTCGGCTGGTGCTCACGGATGAGCTCCCCGATCGCCGGCTGCGGATTGGGGAGTGTCGAAGGAAGACCAAGCGCCACGACCTGACTCTAGCGGTCGATCGCACCAGGACCCAGGCCCTTCCCACCCAGCGGCCGATGCCGCCGGCCCGGTGGGCGAAAGGCGTCGTACCTCCGAGGTAGAAAGGGGCGGCGCGGGAGGGGCGGCGGGGGTGGCTCCGGGTCCCGTGCGGGGGTCAGCAACCGAGCGGTGACGCCGGGCCCGCCCGGTCGGGCGGGTGGGTCGTCACCGCACCGACGCCCGCCTGGAGGACCCATGATCCCGCCCGCACCGACGCGCCCCGCGCAGCTCGGGCCGCTGCTGGCCCGGTGCCGAGTGGCCCGTGGCTGGAGCCAGCAGCGCGCCGCCGCCGAGTTGTGTGCCGCCGCCGGGGTGCCGACGCTGAGTCGGCACGAGGTCTCCCGGTGGGAGAGGCAGCGTCGTGTGCCGGGCGGGTTCTGGCTCGGCTGGCTCGCCGTCGTCCTGGACGTGCCGTTGGTGGTGCTCGCCGAGGCCGCTGCCGCCACCCGTCGGGCGGGCACGACGCGGGCCACCGGGCCGGCTCGCGCCCCGGGGGCCCGCGCCCGTTCGGCTGGGCGAACGGGTCCTGGTCGCACCGGCGGGACTACGCGTGGCGGTGAAGCACGGGCGATGACGACCGGCTAGCGTCGGGGCGTGACCCACGCTGCTCCCGTGTCCCCCGTCGACCGCGCCGGCCTGCGGCAGCGGGTCGACAAGGCGCTCACCGAGTTCCTGGCCGGCCAACGGGTTCGGCTCGCGGCCGTGGACGACGCGCTCGGCCCGGTGGCCGAGGCGATCGAGGCTTTCGTGCTCGGTGGCGGCAAGCGGCTGCGTCCGGCATTCGCGTACTGGGGGTTCCGGGGGGCCGGCGGGCTGGACGGCGACCAGGTGCTCACCGCCCTGGCCGCGCTGGAGTTCGTCCAGGCCAGCGCGCTGATCCACGACGACCTGATGGACCGTTCCGACACCCGTCGCGGCGAGCCCGCGATACACCGACGGTTCGCCACCCGGCACCGGGAGGCCGGCTGGGGCGGCAACCCGGACGGTTTCGGCGACGCCGCGGCCATCCTGCTCGGTGACCTCTGCCTGGTCTGGTCCGACGAGCTGCTGCACTCCGCGGGCCTGGACCTGTGGTCGTTGGCCCGGGCCCGGCCGGTCTTCGACGAGATGCGCACCGAGGTGACCGTCGGGCAGTACCTGGACGTGCTGACGCAGGTCACCGGGGACACCTCGGTGGAGCGGGCCAGCAAGGTCGCCCGGTACAAGTCAGCGAAGTACACCGTCGAGCGTCCGATGCTGCTCGGCGCCGCGCTGGCCGACGCTCCGGAGGACGTACGGACGGCCTACTCGGCGTACGGGCTGCCGCTGGGCGAGGCGTTCCAGCTCCGCGACGACGTGCTGGGGGTCTTCGGCGACCCGGTGCTGACCGGCAAGCCAGCCGGGGACGACCTACGCGAGGGCAAGCGCACCTATCTGGTGGCGGCGGCCGTGGAGGCGACCGACGACGCCGGCCGCGCGCTGCTGCTCAGCCGGCTCGGCGACCCGGAGCTGGACGAGCAGGGGGTGGCCCGGCTCCGCGAGGTGATCTCGACCAGCGGGGCGCTGGCCCGTACCGAACAGCGGATCGTCACTCTCACCGACACCGCCCTCGCCTCCCTGACCGCCGTCGACCTCGACACCGAGGCCCGCCAGGCCCTGGTCGACCTGGCCATAGCGGCAACCCGCCGAGCCGACTAACCCCCTCCCACCCCCTGGGCGCCCGCCCCGCCTGCCGCGTTGATCATGGAGTTATTGCCATGACACGCCGGGCGGGATGGCAACAACTTCATGATCAACGCGGCAGGGTGGGGGTGGGGTTAGAAGCTTTGGGCTTGGGCTCGGCGTTTCACCTCGCGGGCCTGGTCGCCGGAGAGGGCGGCGGCAGGGGTGGCGCCGGGGAGGGTGTCGTCCGGCTCGTAGAGCCAGCGCAGCGCCGCCTCGTCGTCGTAGCCGTTGTCGGAGAGCAGATTGAGCACGCCGGGCAGGTGCTTGAGCACGGTCTGGTTGGCGACCAGGTCCGCCGGGATCCGGCGGACGCCGTCACGGCGGACCGCAAGCAACTCCCGGTCACGGATCATCTGGTGCACCTTGCTGATCGACACGTCGAGGCGTTCGGCGACATCGGGCAGGGTCAGCCAGCCGGCCGGGTCGGTGGGGCCGGCGAGCTCCAGGCCGGGTGCGGCCTGATCGGGTACGGGTTCGGTCACCCGACCACCCTGCCACGCCACCGTCGCGACGAGCCACCGGCACCCCGGGCGACCCGCCCGCGCCTACTCCTCCGACCGTCGTTGACCAGGACTTGAGGGGGCGGCGAGCGCGGCGGGACGCACTGGTTCGGCGTACGGCTGTAGCATCCTGTTCATCCTTCACTCCCTGGACACATAGACTGCCTGCCGATGGACACTCAGGTCGCCGACACGTTGCTGGGCTCGCTGATCGACGGGCGCTACCGCATTCGCGGTCGCGTGGCCCGTGGTGGCATGGCGACCGTGTACACCGCAACCGACGAGCGCCTCGAGCGCACCGTCGCTGTCAAGATCATTCACCCGACCCAGGCGAGTGAGGCACGAGCCCGGATCGCCAACTTCGTGGCCCGGTTCACCGACGAGGCGAAGACCATCGCCCGGTTGACCCACCCGAACGTGGTGGCGGTCTACGACCAGGGCACGCACGCCGGTCTGCCGTACCTGGTGATGGAGTACGTCCGGGGCCGCACGCTGCGCGACGTGCTGGCCGAGCGACGCCGGCTCAACCCGGACGAGGCGCTGGCCATCGCCGAGCAGATGCTCGCCGCGATCGCCGCCGCGCACCGGGCCGGCCTCGTGCACCGCGACGTCAAACCGGAGAACGTCTTGGTCGCGGAGGCGCCCACCGGAGGCGTCGCGAACCTCGTCGACAGCGTCGTGAAGGTCGCCGACTTCGGGCTGGCCCGGGCGGTCGAGGCGAGTGCCGACGAGGAGCAGGGCAACCAGCTGATGGCCACCGTGGCGTACGTCGCCCCGGAGCTGGTCACCGAGGGCCGCGCCGACCCGCGCACCGACGTCTACTCGGCCGGCATCGTGCTGTTCGAGATGCTCACCGGCCGCGTGCCCTACGACGGGGACCGCCCGGTGGACGTCGCCTGGCAGCACGTCGACCGTGACGTGCCGGCGCCCTCGACGCTGGTGCCGGGCCTGCCGCCGGTCCTCGACGAGCTGGTGCAGCGGGCCACCCGGCGGGCCCCCGACGCACGGCCGGCGGACGCCGGCGCGTTGCTGGCCGAGGTGCAGGTTGCCCGGGACCGGCTGGGCGACGCCAACAGCCACACCGCCGTGCTCCGTCCGATCAGCGACGCGCCGTCGCTGTCCCAGCCGACGATGATGGTCTCGACGGTCCAGCCGCCCAACCGCCCATCGTGGGCACGCCTGCCCGAGGGGGCCAGCAGCCAGGGGCCAGGGCGACGCCGGGCCGCCCCGGAGCCGGCCGAGGGTCTGGGCGCCCGCCTCGCCGCGCTGCGCACCACGGTGCTGAACAACCCCCGTGGCCGGCTGGCCGTCGCGGCCGTGGTGGTGACGCTGGGCCTGGTGGCCGCGCTCGGCGGTTGGTGGTTCGGCGCCGGCCGCTACACGGAGGCTCCGCAGCTGGTGAGCCTGACCAAGGCCGACGCGCAGGCGCAGGCCGACCGCGCCGGGCTGATCCTGGAGTACGGCGAGCCGCGCTTCGACGAGAAGGCCCCGAAGGACAGCGTGCTGGGCCAGAGTCCGGCGTCCGCTGCCAAGATCCTCAAGGGTGGCACCATCACCCTGACCCTCTCTCTCGGCCCGGAGCGTTTCCCCGTGCCGGACGTGATCGGCAAGGAGTTCGAGCTCGCCGAGGCTGATCTGGTCAACGCGAAGCTGGTGGTGGCCAAGGGCACCCCCCGCTACGACGACAGCCTGCCGGCCGGGTACGTGGTGGACAGCTCCCCCAAGGTGGGCGCAGAGGTCAAACCGGGGGCGAAGGTGACCCTCATCCTGAGCCGGGGCAGGGCGCCGGTGACGGTCCCGAACCTGGTCGGCAAGAGCCTGACCGACGCCCGGACGGCACTGGCCCAGCTCAACCTGCAGTTGGAGGAGAGCTACAAGGACTCCGACAAGCCGAGGGACGAGATCCTCGGCCAGAGCCCGGCCGACGGCACCGGCGTGGAGAAGGGCGCCAAGGTCAAGCTGGACGTCAGCAAGGGCCCACCCCTGCTCGTCATGCCGCGGGTGATCGACCTGCCGTGCCAGCAGGCCAAGCAGGTCCTCGAGAGCCAGGGCTACCCGGTCACGGTGGTGGTCAACCCGAACGCCACGGTCCGGATCCAGATCCCGGGCGAGAACTCGCAGGTGCCGCCCGCCACCCCGGTCACCCTGACGTGCTTCTGATGCCGGCGGTCTCGACCCGCCCGGTGGGCGCGCACACTCCGACCTCGGGCGGGTTGGCGAAGGCCGCCCTGCCGTACGTCGACGCGATCGGCGCGCAGGTGGCGCAGATCTACGTCTCCAACTCGCGGGGCTGGGCGCTGCCCGCCGGCGACCCCGTGCAGGACGTCCTGTTCCGCGAGGGTTGCGCCGAGCGGGGCATTCCCGCGTTCATCCATGCCGCGCTGCTCGTCAACCTCGGCTCGCCCACCCCGGCCACGGTCGAGAAGTCGGCCCAGACGCTGGCACACGCGCTGCGTCGGGGCGTGGCGATCGGCGCGCGGGGTGTGGTGTTCCACGCGGGCAGTTCGGTGGACGAGGGGCACGCCGAGGCGGCGATGCGACAGGTCCGCGAGGTGTTGCTGCCGCTGCTCGACTGGGCCGCCGACGCCGGCGGGCCGATGTTGCTCGTCGAGCCGAGCGCGGGCGGGGGCCGATCACTGGCCTCCCGGGTGGAGCACCTCGGGCCCTACCTGGACGCGGTGGACGGGCACCCGATGCTCGGGGTCTGCTTCGACACCTGCCACGCCTGGGCGGCCGGCCACGACCTGGCGGCCGAGGGTGGCATGACGGCGACCCTGGACACCCTGGTGGCCACCGTCGGTGCGGACCGGCTGCGACTGGTCCACGCCAACGACTCGAAGGATCTGTGCGGCTCCACCCGGGACCGGCACGAGAACATCGGCAAGGGCACCATCGGCGAGCCGGCCTTCGCCGAGCTGATGACCCACCCGGCGACCGCTGGCGTCCCGGTGGTCGTGGAGACCCCGAGCGAGAAGCAGGTCGGCCACGCCGCCGACATCCAAACCCTCACCCGCCTCCACCCCTAACCCCCCTAACCCCCAAACCCCACCCCACACCCCACCCCCACCCCCACCCCCACCTCGGTTGATCAAGAGG
>NZ_JBEZGM010000020.1:0-119957 GCF_040649995.1 Micromonospora sp. NPDC048835
CAACCGACCCCGCCGTATCCTCGGCTACAAGAAGCCCAAAGAAGTCTTCGCCGAACTGCTGACCAGCCAGATTGCTTCCACCGGCTGAGCACGGGCCCGCCATCCGTGAACCCGAGTCGATCAACCGGCGGCACCCGCGCCGGACCGGGCAGATCAGGCGAGCGGGAGGTACACCCGGCCGCCGCCGGAGACGAACTCCTCCGACTTGTCCTTCATGCCGCGTGCCGCGTACTCCTTCAGCTCTTGGGTGATCTTCATGGAGCAGAACTTCGGGCCACACATCGAGCAGAAGTGGGCGGTCTTCGCCGGCTCCGCGGGCAGGGTCGCGTCGTGGTACGAGCGCGCCGTCTCCGGGTCCAACGAGAGGTTGAACTGATCCTCCCAGCGGAACTCGAACCGTGCCTTCGAGAGGGCGTCGTCCCAGGCCTGCGCGCCGGGGTGCCCCTTGGCCAGGTCCGCCGCGTGCGCCGCGATCTTGTACGCGATCACGCCCGCCTTCACGTCGTCCCGGTCCGGCAGGCCGAGGTGCTCCTTCGGCGTGACGTAGCAGAGCATCGCGGTGCCGAACATGCCGATCATGGCGGCGCCGATCGCGGAGGTGATGTGGTCGTACGCCGGAGCGATGTCGGTGGTCAACGGACCGAGCGTGTAGAAGGGCGCCTCGTGGCACCACTCCTGCTGGAGGTCAACGTTCTCCTTGATCTTGTGCATCGGCACGTGACCGGGGCCCTCGATCATCACCTGGACGTCGTACTCCCAGGCGACCCTGGTCAGCTCGCCGAGGGTGCGCAGCTCGGCGAACTGCGCCTCGTCGTTGGCGTCCGCGATCGACCCGGGGCGCAGCCCGTCACCGAGGGAGAACGTCACGTCGTACCTCGCGAGGATCGCGCACAACTCCGCGAAGTTGGTGTAGAGGAAGTTCTCCTCGTGGTGCGCCAGGCACCACGCCGCCATGATCGAGCCGCCCCGGGACACGATGCCGGTCACCCGGTCCACGGCCAGCGGCACGTACGGCAGGAGCACCCCGGCGTGCACCGTCATGTAGTCGACGCCCTGCTCGGCCTGCTCGATCACGGTCTCCCGGAACACCTCCCAGCTCAACTTCACCGGGTCGCCGCCGACCTTCTCCAACGCCTGGTAGATCGGCACCGTCCCGATCGGCACCGGCGAGTTCCGGACGATCGCCTCCCGGGTCTCGTGAATGCGCTTGCCGGTGGACAGGTCCATCACGGTGTCCGCACCCCAGCGGGTGGCCCAGGTCAACTTCTCCACCTCCTCGGCCACCGACGAGCTGACCGCCGAGGTGCCGATGTTGGCGTTCACCTTGACCAGGAACGCCTTACCGATGATCGCCGGCTCGCACTCCGGGTGGTTCACGTTGAGTGGTAGCACCGCCCGACCGGCGGCGATCTCGGCCCGCACCAGCTCCGGGTCGACGTTCTCCCGGATCGCCACGAACTCCATCTCGGGCGTCACCACACCGGCCCGCGCGTACGCCAACTGGGTGGGCCGACGATTGCCCACACCGCCCAACGGCGTGCCGGCACCCCGCACCGGCGCCACGTCACCCCGCTCGGCGATCCACGCGCCCCGCAGTGCGGGCAACCCCACCGACGGGTCCGAACCAGGACCGGACGTGTCGTAGAGCCGCACCGGCGGTAGGCCCCCGGTCAGCCCCACCTCCGCGAACGGCACCCTGACGTCCGGCCGCGAACCCTCGACGTACACCTTGCCTCGTGCGTGCATGACAGCCTCCCTGGTGATCAGGCGGACCAGCCGAAGTGGTTCAACGGCCCGCGCCCCGTGCCCAGCTCCCAGCCCCGCGCGCCGGTCAGCGCGCGGAGCACGTACTCCTTGGCGGCCCCCACGGCGGCCGGCACCGGATCGCCCAGGCCGAGCCGCACCGCGATCGCCGCGGAGAACGAGCACCCGGTGCCGTGGGTGTGCCGGGTCGCCACCCGGGGCGCGCGCAACAGGGTGGTGACGCCGCCGCCGTGCAGCACGTCGACCGCCTCGCCCCCGTCCAGGTCACCGCCGGTGACCACCACGTACTCCGGGCCACCGGCCCCCAGGGCCTCGGCGGCCACGACCATCGCGGCCACGTCGTCCACCTGGCGTCCGGTGAGCGCCGCCGCCTCCGCACAGTTCGGGGTCGCCACCCGGGCGTACGGCAGCAGCCGCTCCACCGCGCCCACCACGCCGAGCCGGTGACCACTCGTGGCGACGAGTACCGGGTCGACGACGAGCTGAGGCAGCCGGCCGTCCCGCGCCGCCTCGGCCACCACGTCCGCGATCGCCGGGGTGCCGAGCATCCCCGTCTTCACCGCGCAGACGGCGAAGTCGCTGAGCACGCTGTCCAACTGCTCGGTGACCGTGCGCGGAGGCAACGGCAGTACCGCGTCGACACCCCGGGTGTTCTGCGCGGTGACCGCGGTGAGGACGCTGGTGCCGTACCCGCCCAACGCGGCGAAGACCTTCAGGTCGGCCTGGATGCCGGCACCGCCGCCGGAGTCCGAGCCGGCAATGGTCAGCAGTGTTCGCGGGGTCATCTTTCCTCTTTGGTTGCGGTTTGGGTCAGCACAGGGGTGACCGCCTTTGCGAAGGCGCTGGTCAGGGTGGCGGCTGTTTCGATGGTGTTCTCTGCTCGCATGAGGGCCCCTAGTACTGCTACTCCGGTGGCTCCTGTTTGGACACAGGCGGTTACCTGTTGTGGTGTTTCGATTCCGCCGAGGGCCAGCACGGGTACCGGGCTGACCTCGATCAGCGTGCGGAGGCCGTCGGTGCCCAGGGGTGGGCCGTAGCCGGGTTTGGTCTTCGTCAGCCAGACCGGGGAGACGGTGGCGTAGTGCTCGGTGGTCAGGCGGTTCAGCTCGCTCCGGTCGTGGCAGGAGCGGCCGACCAGGGGGCGGGTCGGCGGCGGGTACGGGCCGGCGGCGGGCAGGTGCACGGCGTCGCCGCCGAGCGGGTCGGGCCCGGCCACGACGAGGGTTCCGCCGACGTCGGCGAGGATGGCACGCAGGTCGACGGCGAGGGCGGCCCGCTCGGCGCGGGGCAGGTCCTTCTCCCGCAGCACCACCCAGCGCACTCCCCCGGCCACCGCCCCCGCCACGACCCGGTCGAGCCCACCCCGCGCGACGAGCCGATCGGTCAGGACGACGATCCCGGACGGCGCGGTCACAGCTCGGGTCTCCCCTCGTCGGGCGTGGAGGCGAGCGCGTGGAAGCGACGCTCGATCCGGCCGGCGCCGGCGGCCAGACGCCCGGCCTCGACCGCGTGCCGCATGGCGGTTGCCATCGCCACCGGGTCGGCCGCCCGGGTGACCGCGCTCGCCAGCAGCACCCCGTCGCAGCCCAGCTCCATGGCCAGGGCCGCGTCGGACGCGGTGCCGATGCCGGCGTCGAGGATCACCGGCACGTCCACGACCTGCCGGATGAGTCGAATGTGGTGCGGGTTGCCGACGCCGAGCCCCGACCCGATCGGGGAGCCGGCCGGCATCACCGCGGCGCAGCCCACGTCGGCGAGACGGCGGGCGAGCACCGGGTCGTCGCTCGTGTACGGCAGCACGGTGAACCCGTCGGCGACCAACTCCTCGGCGGCGCGGAGCAGTTCCACCCCGTCGGGCAGGAGCGTCCGCTCGTCGCCGATCACCTCCAGCTTGACCCAGTCGGTGTCGAACGCGTCCCGGGCCAGCCGGGCCACCGTCACCGCCTCGGCCGCGGTGTGGCAGCCGGCGGTGTTCGGCAGCAGCCGTACTCCGCACCGGTCCAGCAGCTCCAGCAGCCCGCCGGTGGAGCCCGGTGCGGTGCCGACCCGGCGCAGCGCCAGTGTGACCAGTTCAGTGCCGGACGCGCGGATCGCCTGCTCCAGCACGTGCAGGTTCGCGGCCCCGCCGGTGCCGAGGATCAACCGCGAGGTGAACGTCTGCCCGCCCAGTACGAACGACACCCCGCTCACCCGCCCTGCGCCGCGGTGAGCACCTCGACCCGGTCACCGTCGCGCAGCGCCCGCTCCGGCCAGCCGGCCCGGGGTACCACCTCGCCGTTGACCGCGACCGCCACGCCGCGCGCGTGCGGCACGATGGCGCTGACCAGGTCCGCCACCGAAGCGCCAGCGGCGATGCTGCGCTCGGCCCCGTTCACCGTCAACTCCACAGCTTCCCCTCCGTCATTGGGTCAGGCCCGCCCCGGGCGACAGCGCCGAAACGGTCGGCACGAAAGGGCCCGAGCATCGGGTCGGGTACGCCGCCGAGCACCAGATCGGCGATCAGATCGGCGGTGACCGGAGTGAGCACGATGCCGTGCCGGTGGTGCCCGGTGGCGGCCAGGACATCCGGCCGGTCGGGCAGGGGCCCGAGGATCGGCGCGTTGTCCGGGGTGCCGGGGCGCAGCCCGGCGACCGCCTCGACCAGCTCGTACTCGGCGAGTTCGGGCAGCAGGTCGACCCCGGCGCGCAGCAGCCGCTGCACGGCACCGGCGGTGACGGTGGTGTCCGAGCGCTCCTCGACCGTCGCGCCGAGCACCACCTCACCCCCGGTGCGGGGCACGAGGTAGACGTGCTCGCCGTCGGCGTACCCCCGGATGACGTGCCGGAAGCCCGGCGCGACGCCGTCGGGCGTGCGGAGCCGGAGGACCTGGCCCTTCACCGGCCGCACGGGCAGGCCGGTGAGCGCCGCGGCGCCGCAGCCGGCGGCGATCACGGTGACCCCGGCGTCCACGTCGGACAGGTGCCGAACCGGCTGCGGCACGAGCACCGCGCCGGCCCGCTGCGCGGCCGTGCGCAGCGCCGGCACCAGCAGCCGGGGGTCGACCTGGTGGTCGGTGGGTGCGAACGCGCCGCCGCGCACCCGTGGGGCGAGCGCCGGCTCGCGGTCGCGCAGCTCGCTGGGGCGCAGCGGCGTCACGGGCAGCCCCAACCCCTGCTGGTACGCCCAGAGCCGGCGCGCCTCGGCCAGGTCGTCGCCGGTGAGGCCGACCATCAGGGTGCCCTCGGTCCGGTAGCCGATCTCGACTCCGGTCGTCGCGGTCAGCTCGGCGGCGAACGCCGGCCAGCGGGTGGCGGACGCCAGCAGCAACCCGGTCAGCTGCCGCTCGCCGAAGTACGCCTCGGCGACCGGGGAGAGCATGCCGGCGGCGACCGCCGACGCCCCCGAGCCGGGTGCCGGATCGTGCACCACCACCCGCAGCCCACGAGCGGCGCAACGCCAGGCGATGGCGAGCCCGATGGGCCCCGCCCCCACCACTGCCACGTCCGGCCGGACCCGGTCGCTCGACGGCGGTGACGGGGACCGGCCGGTCAGCACGTCAGGGCCTCGATCAGCTCCGCGGTCGCCCGTGCCGGGTCGGCGGCGGAGGAGACGGCACCGACCACCGCCACCCCGTACGCCCCGGCGGCCCTCAGCGCCGGCACCCGGGCGGCGGTCACCCCGCCGATCGCGATGACCGGAACGTCGACGGCCTCGACGACGGCGCGCACCCCGGCGGGCCCGATGGGGTCCGGCAGCCCGGTCTTGGTGCTGGTGTGGTGGCACGGCCCGACGCCGAGGTAGCTGGCTCCCGCCGCGACGGCCTCGCCTGCCGGGCCCGGCGCGCGGGCGGTGGCTCCCAGCACGCAGGTGGGGCCGAGCACCCGGCGGGCGGCGGCCACCGGCAGGTCGTCGGCGCCGACGTGACCACCGGCGGCACCCACCGCAAGCGCCACGTGCAACCGGTCGTTGACCAGGCAGGTCGCCCCGTACGACACGCAGAGCGCCAGCACCCGCCGGGTCAGGTCGTACGCCTCGCGGTCGGTGGCGGAGTCCTCGACACGCACCTGCACCACCAGGTCGGCGCGGGCCACGGTGAGGGCGGCCTGAACCACGGCGAGTGGGTCACGACCGGGTCGGGTGTCGGTGATGAGATGCAATCGCCCCAGGGACGGCACGGCAACGCTCCTCCCTGCGCCGGCATTATCCGGATCAGGTTCGACGGTCGGGGGCTGTCAGCCCCCCTCTCAGCCCGGTACACCGGGCTCCCGTGGGTTACTTGCGTGTCACCGTACGACAGATTCGCCGGCCTGCCAAGGCGCGGTCGGCGACGGCCGGCGGGGCGGGTCGGCGGGGTGGGCCGCCGGGAAACGAGCGAGATCCATGGGGCACTTCATACGGTCCTGTTCGGAATGTCGCCCCCCGTTGCAGAACCGTTACCCGTCCGCATCTTGCCCGACATCGAACCAGCCGAATTAATTTGTTCAGCGATTCGACAAAATGTCGGTGGGGGCACCCTGGCACGGTGTGACCACCGACTCCATCAGGGACGGCCTTCGGCGAGCCGACTCCCGCGAGCCCTGTCACTACGACACAGGAGGCGGCGTGTCCCGTTCTCGTCGTGCCCGCGTACCAATCACCGCAACCCTGATCTCACTGGCCATGGCCTCGACCACCCTGTTCGGCGCGCCTGCCCAGGCGGCCGCCCAGGTTCCCCCACGGGATGCGCAAGCCGCAGCCCCGGTCAGCCAGGTGGTGCCGAAGGCGCCAAAGGCCGCAGCAGTCGATCCCTTCTCCGTCCTGATCTTCTCCAAGACCGCCGGCTTCCGGCACGACTCGATCCCCACCGGCATCGCGGCCATCCAGCAGCTCGGCGCTGCAAACGGATTCACCGTGGACAACTCCGAGGACGGCGCGTCATTCACCGACGCCAACCTGGCGAAGTACAAGGCGGTGATCTGGCTCTCCACCACGGGTGACGTGCTCAACGCCGACCAGCAGGCCGCGTTCGAGCGCTACGTGAAGGCGGGCGGCGGCTACGTCGGCATCCACGCCGCGTCGGACACCGAGTACAGCTGGGCCTGGTACGGCGACCTGGTCGGCGCGTACTTCGCCAACCACCCGCAGAACCAGACGGCCACGGTCAAGGTGGAGGACCACGCCCACCCGTCCACGGCCGGACTTCCGGACCGCTGGTCCCGGTTCGACGAGTGGTACAACTACCAGTCCAACCCCCGGCCGGACGTGCACGTGCTGGCCAGCCTGGACGAGAAGAGCTACACCCCCGGCGCCGGCGCGATGGGTGCGGACCACCCGGTCGCCTGGTGTCAGGACTACGACGGTGGCCGGTCCTGGTACACGGGCCTCGGGCACACCCGGGAGTCGTACGCCGAGCCCCAGTTCCTGTCCCACCTGCTCGGCGGCATCCGGACCGCGGCCGGCGTCGAGAACGCCGACTGCGGCGCCTCGAAGACGTCGAACTTCGAGAAGGTCACGCTGGACAGCAACACCAGCAACCCGATGGAGCTGGACATCGCCCCCGACGGGCGGGTCTTCTACATCGAGCGCGACGGTCGCGTGCAGATCGTGAAGCCGGACACCGGCAGCACCGTCACCGCCGTCGACCTGGACGTCTTCACCGGCAACGAGGACGGTCTGATCGGCATCCGGCTCGACCCGGACTTCGCCACGAACAACTGGGTGTACCTGTACTACGCCCCGAACGACGGGGTCACCCGCAACCTGCTGTCCCGCTTCACGGTCACCGGCGACACCATCAGCCTGGCCAGCGAGAAGCAGGTGCTCCGGGTCGACACCCAGCGCAACACCTGTTGCCACGCCGGCGGCAGCATGACCTTCGACGGCGACGGCAACCTGTACCTGGCCACCGGTGACAACACCAACCCGTTCGAGTCGAACTCGTACTCGCCGCTCGACGAGCGGGCGGGCCGCCAGGACTACGACGCGCAGCGCACCTCCGCGAACACCAACGACCTGCGCGGCAAGGTGATCCGGATCCACCCGGAGGACGACGGGACGTACACGGTTCCGTCGGGCAACCTCTTCCCGGCCGGCACCGAGAAGACCCGTCCCGAGATCTACGCGATGGGCTTCCGCAACCCGTTCCGGATCGGCACCGACCCGAAGACCAACACGCTGTACGTCGGCGACTACGGGCCGGACGCCAACACCGACAACCCGAACCGTGGCCCCCGCGGCCTGGTCGAGTGGAACATCGTCACCCCGGGCAACTACGGCTGGCCGTACTGCACGGGCACGAACGAGGCGTACAACGACTACACGTTCCCGTCCGGCCCGAGCGGCGCGAAGTTCGACTGCGCCGCACCGGTGAACAACTCGCCGAACAACACCGGCCTGACCAACCTCCCGCCGGTGGTCCCGGCGACCGTCGACTACGGGTACGCCGGTGACGCGCGCTACCCGGAGATCGGCGGCGGCGGTGCCCCGATGGGTGGCCCGGTCTACCGCTACGACGCCGACCTGAACTCGAACCGCAAGTGGCCGGCGTACTACGACGGCAAGGCTCTGCTCGGCGAGTGGAACCAGAACAAGATGTACACCATGCAGGTGACCCCCGACGGCAAGTCGTTGGTGGACATCAACCAGTTGCTCACCGGCATGAGCATGATCCGGCCGATGGACTTCGAGTTCGGCCCGGACGGCGCGCTGTACCTGATCGAGTGGGGCAGCGGCTTCGGTGGCAACAACGACAACTCCGGCGTCTACCGGATCGACTACACCGCAGGTGACCGTGCGCCGATCGCGGCAGCGTCCGCCAACCCGACCTCGGGTCCGGCGCCGTTGGCTGTCACGTTCTCCAGTGCCGGCTCCCGGGACCCGGACGGTGGCACGCTCACCTACGCCTGGACGTTCGGCGACGGGCAGACCTCGACCGAGGCCAACCCGACGCACACGTACGCCACGGCGGGCAACTACACCGCCCAGCTCACCGTCACCAACCCCAAGGGCCGGACCGCGGTGGCGAACGTGCCGGTCACCGTGGGCAACACCGCGCCGACGGTCTCCATCGAGTTCCCGCCGGAGGGTGGCTTCTTCAACTGGGGCGACCAGGTCCGCTACTCGATCAAGGTGACCGACCCCGAGGACGGGCAGATCGACTGTGACAAGGTGCAGCTGCAGGTGCTGCTCGGTCACGACGAGCACGCCCACCCGCTGGAGCAGCACACCGGCTGCACCGGCACCGTCCAGACGTCGCTCGCCTCCGGGCACGGCGCCGAGGCGAACGTCTTCGCGGTCTTCGAGGCCACCTACACCGACGAGGGTGGTGCCGGCGGGTCCGGTGCCCTCACCGGCCGGCAGATCGAGGTCCTGCAGCCGAAGCAGAAGCAGGCCGAGTACTTCACCGCCACCGGGCGTGCCCCGGTGAGCACCGGCGGCGGCGACGCCGGCGTGCAGCGGGAAGCCGCCACCGACACGGCCGGCGGCGGTCAGAGCATCGCGTTCATCGAGGACGGTGACTGGTGGTCGGTCGCTCCGGCGAACCTGACCAACATCACCGAGATCCGGTTCCGGGCCGCCTCGGCCGCCGCTGGCGGTCGGATCGAGGTTCGCGCGGGTGCTGTCGACGGACCTGTGGTCGCCACGGCCACCGTGCCGACGACCGGCGGGTGGCAGACGTACACGGACGTGAGCGCACCGGTCACCGGCGCCGCGAGCGGCTCGCTGTACTTCCTCGCCCGCGACCCGAACGGCGGAAGCGGTTCGCTGTTCAACGTCAACTGGATGGACTTCGTCGGCCGCGGTGTCACCGAGAACGGGCCGCCGGTGGTCAGTGCCACGGCCACCCCGGCCACCGGCACCGCACCGGTCACCGTCGCGTTCGACGGCACGGCCACCGACGCCGAGGGCGACACCCCGCTGACGTACGCCTGGGACTTCGGTGACGGCGGCACGGCGACCACCCTGGACGCCAGCCACACCTACACCACCGCAGGCACCTTCACGGCCACCCTCACGGTGACCGACAGCAAGGGCGCCAAGTCGTACGCCACGGTGCCGGTGCGGGTCGACGCTCCGGACACGTCCTGCTTCGGGGCGCGTTCGGACGACTTCAACGGCAACAGCCTCGACAAGGAGCGCTGGAGCGTCGTCCGGGAGAACCAGCTCTACTCGCTCAGTGGCGGCGCGCTCCAGCTGCCCACCGCGGTGGGTGACCTCTACGGCGCTCGCAACGACGCCACGAACCTGGTGCTCCAGCCGGCGCCGACCGGCGCGTGGGAGATGACCACCAAGGTCACCCTTCCGGTGACGGCCAACTACCAGCAGGCAGGTCTGCTGGTGTACGGCGACGACGACAACTACGCCAAGGTGGACCTGCTGTACAACGGCACTCGTCGGGTGGAGTTCATCCGCGAGACGGCCGGCACGCCTCGCAACGAGGGCGCCGACGCCACCAACGCACCGGCGGGTGACACCGTGTACCTGCGGGTCACCAGCGACGGGACGAACCTGACCGCGGCCTTCTCGGGCGACGGACAGACCTTCACCCCGGTCGGCCGTTCGGCCGCGCTCGCCGGCATCACCAACCCGCGCATCGGGGTCTTCGCTCTCAACGGCGGCACCGAGGCGCCGGTCGTCAACGCGGCCTTCGACTCGTTCCAGGTGACGCCGGACGCCCCGGCCGGGCCGGTCGACCCGTCGGACGAGTTCAACGGCAGCACGCTGGACAAGTGCCGCTGGGACGCGATCCTGCGGGAGGACCCGAACGGTTACCGGGTCACCGGTGGCGCGCTGCGCATCGACGTGCCGAACGGTGACATCTACGGCACCGACAACACCGGGCCGAAGAACTTCATCCTCCAGACCGCGCCGTCGGGCGACTGGACCCTGGAGACGAAGGTCGACGGCAGTCTGCTGAACGAGCAGTACCAGCAGGCCGGTCTGCTCGTGCAGGCCGACGACGACAACTACCTGAAGTTCGACTTCATCGCGGACAACACGGCCGGCTCGGCGGTGACGCGGCGGATCGAGTTCCGCAGCGAGATCGCCGGGGCGGTGCAGAACCCGCAGCCGGAGGTGACCGGGCTCACCACCGCCGTGTGGTTCCTGCGGTTGGCGCGCACCGGCGACACGTTCACCGCGTCGTACTCGGCCGACGGGACGACCTGGACCGCGTTGACGGCGCTCACCAACGCCACGGTCGGGGCGACCCCGAAGGTCGGGCTGTTCACCCTCGGCGCCAACCAGACGGCGTCGAAGACGGCAGCCTTCGACTACTTCCGGTTGAGCACGAAGGTGGCCGACGAGACCGCGCCGGTGACCACGTCGGCGGTGTCCGGCACCCCCACCGAGGGGTGGCACACCGGGCCGGTGACGGTGACCCTCACCGCCGCCGACGAAGCCGGCGGTAGCGGGCTCGCCAGCACCGAGTACCAGCTGGACGGGGCCACCACCTGGACGGCCTACACCGCTCCGGTGGCCATCAGCGGGGACGGCGAGCACCAGCTCCGGTTCCGCTCGACGGACAAGGCCGGCAACGTGGAGGCGACGAAGACCGTCTCGCTCAAGATCGATGCCACCGCGCCGGTGACCTCGGCGACGTTCGCTCCGGCGAACGACGCCGGCTGGCACAACGGCACGATCCCGGTCGTACTGGCCGCCACCGACGCCGGTTCCGGCGTCAAGACGGTGGAGTGGTCGCTCGACGGTGGCGCGTGGACGCCGTACACGACGCCGGTCGAGGTGACCGGCGACGGGCAGCACGAGCTGCTGTACCGCTCGACCGACAAGGCAGGCAACGCCGAGACGCTCAAGTCGGCGGTCTTGAAGATCGACGGCACCAAGCCGACGCTGCTGGTGTCCGGGCTGGCCGACGGTCAGCTCTACGGCGACAGCCAGGACGTCCGGGTGTCGTGGCAGGCCGTCGACCCGAGCTCGGGCATCGCGTCCGTGGTCGGCCAGTTGGACGGTCAGACGTACGCCAGCGGCACCCTGCAGGCCATGTACGACCTGTCACTCGGCCTGCACGAGCTGACCGTCACCGCGACCGACAAGGCGGGCAACAAGACCACCTCGACGGTCCGGTTCTTCGTCACCACCTCGTTCCGGGACATGCAGAGTCTGCTGGACCGGTTCAAGGCGACGGGGCGGCTCTCGACCAAGGCGCACAAGCAGTTGTCGAACAAGCTCGACGCTGTCCGCGCCTCCGAGGCGGCCGGCGACGACAAGGCTGCCGTCCGGCAGCTGACCGCGTTCCGGACGCTCGCCTCCGACACCGCGCTGGTGGGCGAGGCGGAGGTCCGGGACGTCCTGATCCGGGACGCCGACGCCATGATCGTCCGGCTCGGCGGTGCGGCCAGCAAGGCCGGGGTCAAGGCGAACGATGGTGACCCGGTCAAGGGCACCGGACGGCTCGGTGGCGATGCCACCCGGCTGGCACCCGGTCGCCAGCTCTGATCCGACGAGGCCCCTCCCCGGCGCTGCGGCGTCGGGGAGGGGCCTCCCTCATCGGTAGTGAGGAGATGTCCGTGACGGGTATCCGCAAGGTGCTGGCCGCCGTGTTCGCCGGACTGGCCCTGGCCCTGTTCGCCGGTGCCCCGGCGGCTCAGGCCGCGCAGGCCGCCCCGGCGGCTCAGGCCGCCCCGGCGGCGCAGGCCGCCCCGGCGGCGCAGGCCGACAAGCTCAAGATCAAGGTGGCCGGCGACGGCGCCGAGGGCGTCACCATCCAGGCCAGCCACCCCGATGGCCGCCGGCTGGAGCAGGTGGTGCGGCTGGTCCTCACCGCCACCGGCCCGGACGGGCAGCGGATCGGGCCGGTGCAGTTGGATCCACAGCCCGAGGGGCACGGCTTCTACAGCAGCGGCCCGCTGCTCTCCACCGGCACGTGGAAGGTGACGGTGAGTTCTCCCGCCCCGCTGGCGGGTAAGGCCACCGCGACGGTGCAGGCGAAGGCGGCACAGTCACCGCCGGCGCCCGAGCCGGTCGCGGTGACCACACCGACGGACGACGCCGGCGGCGCCGGCTGGTGGCCGTTCGCGGCGGCCGGTCTCGTGCTCGTCGCCGTCGCGATGGGGGTGGCCATGCTGTTCGGCCGTCGACGCACCACCTGACCGACCGACGCACCACCTGACCGACCGGCGCACCACCTGACCGACCGGCGCACCAAGCAGTGACAACGACCGGGCCGGGCCGCTACGAGCGGCCCGGCCCGGACTTGCTTGATCGCTTGGTGATCGACTCGACATCCCTGAAGTCGGGGGGTCCCGCACGAGCGGTCACCCCGACTTCAAGAAACGCGAGTGGATCACGCCCGCCGCCCGCCGCCCCGCGGCGCACGCCACCACGCGGCGCGCACGCCACCACGCGGCGCCCGCCGCCACGCGGCGCACGCCACCACGCGGCAGGGCACCGCGACAGCGCGCGGTCAGAGGATGGCGCGCAGTGCCGCCAGATCGTCGTCGCCGGGCTCCCAGGTGCCGGCGGCGGCGTTGGCACGCACCTGCTCCGGCGTGGTCGCACCGGCGATCACCGAGGTCACCGCCGGCTGGGCGGCCAGCCCGCCGATCGCGACCTGGAGCATTGTCAGTCCCCGCTCGGCGGCGTACGCCTCGATCGCCTCGATGGTGTCCCAGTCGGCCGCGGCGAACCGCTCCGCGTACCGGCCACCGCCGGAGAGCCGGCTGCCGGCCGGGGGCTGCTCACTGCGCTTGTACTTGCCGGTGAGCAGACCGTTGGCGAGCGGGAAGAACGGCAGCATGCCGAGGCCGAACCGCTCACACGCCGGGATCACCTCGGCCTCCACCGAGCGTTCCACCAGGCTGTAGTGGTTCTGCGCGCTGATGAAGCGGGACCGGCCGTTCGACGAGGCGACCCAGTCCGCGTCGGCGATCTGCCAGCCGGCGAAGTTGGAGTTGCCCAGGTAGCGCACCTTGCCGTCGCGGACCAGGTCGTCCAGGGCGGCGAGGGTCTCGTCGATCGGGGTGCCCGGGTCGGGCTCGTGCATCTGGTACAGGTCGATGTGGTCGGTGCCGAGCCGGCGCAGCGACGCCTCCACCGCGCGGGCGATGTACCGCCGCGCACCACGCGCGCCGTAGTCCGGCCCGTTGAGGCCGTTCATGTCCATGCCGAACTTGGTGGCCACCACCACGTCGTCCCGGCGGCCCTTGAGTGCCTGCCCGAGCAGTTCCTCGGAGCCGCCCTGCGGCTCACCGTAGATGTCGGCGGTGTCGAAGAGGTTGATCCCGGCGTCCAGGGCCGCGTCCACCACCGCCCGGGTGCCGTCGAGGTCGAGTTTGCGGCCGAAGTTGTTGCAGCCGATGCCGACCACGGACACCACGAGCCCGGAGTCGCCAAGCCGGCGATAGGTCATGTCAGTCACGCGATCCACCCTATGCCGGGCGAACGGCGGCCACCTCGGCGGCAGTTCAGCCGACCACCTCGGTGACCAGCTCACGGGCGGCGTTGAGGGTCGCTGCCAGCTCGGTCGGACTACGGCCGGCGGCGCCGAGCAGAGCCTGCGCTCGCTGCTCGAAGTGTGGCGGGGCCCCGGGCAGCCGCCCTGCGGCCGCGATCATCCCCTTCTCGTTGACCAACCACCGGCCCGCCCGGGCGTGCAGCACCTGGGCGAGTACCCCTACCACCCGGAACAGGCAGCCGGCGACGTACCCGCTGTCCCCGCCGACGCTGGCCTTGGCCGCGCCGGTCAACAGAAACCCGGCCTCCCAGCCGCTGGCCACCAGCGCGTCGGCCAGCGCGGGCGGGTACTCCCGGGTCTGCTCCCGCAGCCGGGTCAGGTGGCCGGTCGGGTCCGCCAGCACCTGGCACAGCGCCACCTCGCCGACATAGGCCGACGAGTAGAACCCGAGCGGGTGCCCGGCCTGCACCCCGACCTCGTACCGGCCGGCCCGGCAGTCCGTCCAGACCCGGTGCACCCGGTCGAGGTCACGGTAGATCCAGTCCACGGCGATCCCACCGATCCGCAGCCAAGCCCCGCCGTCGACCCAGGGGCCCCATCCACCCGGGGCGGTGAGCGCGACGTCGGCGTCGTCGCTGACTGTCGCGGCGACCGCACGCAGCGCCGGCACGTCAAGCTCGCCCCGGTAGTACAGGCCCAGGTCCCAGTCGGAGTCCGGGCGCTGCTCGCCACGTGCCCGGCTACCACCGAGCGCCACGGCGACCACCCCCCGGACGGCGCAGAGCCGGTCGGGGAGGTCGGCGGGGATCACCCGACGTCCCAGACCGGTTCCGGGGTCTCCACCACCTCGCTGTCGCCTCGGAACAGCACGAACCTGTCGAACGAGCGGGTGAACCAACGATCGTGGGTGACAGCGATCACCGTCCCCTCGAAGGCGTTCAGGCCCGCTTCGAGCGCTTCCGCGCTGGCCAGGTCGAGGTTGTCGGTGGGCTCGTCGAGCAACAGCAGGGTCGCCCCGGACAGCTCCAACAGCAGCACCAGGAACCGGGCCTGCTGCCCGCCGGAGAGCGTGCCGAAGCGCTGGTCGCCCTGCGCGGCCAGCTCGTAGCGACTGAGCACACCCATGGCCGCGTGCCGGTCCATCCCGGTGCGGTGCTCGTCGCCCCGCCAGAGGATCTCGACAAGCGTCTTCGACATCAGCTCCGGCCGGTCGTGCGTCTGCGAGAAGTGCCCGGGGCGGACCCGGGCACCGAGGCGCGCCACGCCGTCGTGCACCACCGGAGCGAGCGCCGCCGCGCCGTCGACCGGCCCGTTGGCCGGGTCCGGATCGGTGCCGCCGCGGGCCAGCAGCCGCAGGAAGTGCGACTTGCCGGTGCCGTTGGCACCGAGCACCGCCACCCGGTCGCCGTACCAGATCTCCAGGTCGAAGGGGAATGTCAGGCCGTCCAGCTCGAGCTGTTCGCAGACGACCGCGCGCTTGCCGGTCCGTCCGCCGCTGAGGCGCATCCGGATGTCCTGGTCCTTCGGGGGTACGGGCGGCGGCCCGGCCTCCTCGAACTTGCGCAACCGGGTCTGCGCGGCCTGGTAACGCGAGGCCAACCCGTCGTTGTACGCGGCCTTCTGCTTATACATCAGCATCAGTTCGCGCAGCTTCTGGTGCTCCTCGTCCCAGCGTCGGCGCAGCTCGTCGAGGCGGGCGTGCCGGGCCACCCGAGCCTCGTGCCAGCTCGCGAAGCCGCCGGGGTGCACCCAGGCGCTGCCACCCTCGACGGCAACCACCCGGTCGGCGCTCTGGGCCAGCAGCTCACGGTCGTGCGAGACGTAGAGCACCGACTTCGCCGACTCGCGCAGCCGCGCCTCCAGCCAGCGCTTGCCGGGCACGTCGAGGAAGTTGTCGGGTTCGTCGAGCAGCAGCACCTCGTCCGGGCCGCGCAGCAGCAACTCCAGGGCGAAGCGCTTCTGCTGGCCGCCGGAGAGGGTCCGCACCGGCCGGTCCCGGACGGCGTCCCAGGGCTTGCCGAGCACGATTGTCGCGACGGTGTCGAAGAGCACCTCGGCGTCGTAGCCGCCGGCCTCGCCCCAGGCGCCGAGCGCGTCGGCGTACGCCAACTGGGCCTTGCCCGCGGCGGTGCTGAACTTGCCGTGGGCCTCGGCCGCGCGCATGGCCGCCTCGGTCCCACCGAGCCGACGCCCGGCCTCGCGCAGTGCCGGCGGGGCCAGCGACAGCGCCAGGTCGGCGAGGGTCGACTCGTCGCCGATCATGCCGATGAACTGGCGCATCACGCCCAGCCCGCCGGCCCGCGCGACGACGCCGGTACGCACCGGCAGGTCCCCGGCGACCATCCTCAGCAGCGTCGTCTTACCTGCTCCGTTCGGCCCGACCAGGGCTACCTTGCTGCCCTCACCGACCCGGAACGACACCTCGGCGAAGAGTTCCCGGCCGTCGGGCAGGATGTGCCCGACCGCTGCCACGTCCACGTATCCCACGCCGGGATCCTGCCCCAGCGAGGGGCGCAGGGCATATCCATTTACCGGGTGACCCGCAGCACCCGGAAGCCCTTCTGACTGGCGTGCCGCTCGACCTGCCAGCCCTGTTCGGTGAGCCAGCGCTGCAGAGAGTCGCCGCCGAGGTGTCGGGCGACGACCAACCAGCCGACGCCGTCCGGGGCGAGTCGGGGCAGCCACCGCAGCAGGAGGTCGTGCAGCCCGTCCTTGCCGATCCGGATGGGTGGGTTGGACCAGAGCTGGGCGAAGCGGACGCCCTCCGGTACGTCGTCGGGTGCGCTGACCCGGACCCGGTCGCCGGCGCCGAGTCGGGCCGCGTTCGCGGCGGTCAGCTCACGGGCCCGGGCGTTGACGTCGACGGCCCAGATGGTGCTGGCGGGCGCGAGGTCGGCGAGCACGCAGGTGATCGGCCCGAAGCCGCAGCCGAGGTCGAGCAGGTCGCCGGTGGTGTCGGCGGCGGGCAGCTCGGCTTTGCGCAGGAGCACCGCGGTGCCCGGGTCGAGCCGGCTTGCGGAGAAGACCCCGCCGGCCGAGGTGAGCCGGTAGTCGCGGTCGGCGACGGAGAACTCGACCTCGCGCGCCGGGGCGTCGCTGGTGGGCTGAGCGGTGAAGTAGTGGTCGCCGGTCACCTGGCGATTCTCGCACCGGCCTGCGGTGGGCCCGACACGGCCCACGCGCACATTTCCCCGGTATTACCCCCTAAAGGGACAATAACTCCTACTCTGGGCGACATGGTGTATCGGTACCAGTCCGATGAGGACGCTTTCGAGGAGTACCCGGAGCCCGGGTCCGACCTGTCGGTGCTCGGCGCCGGTTCGCCGCCGCCGGCCGGGCCCTCTCCGTCGCGTTTCCCCACGCCGTCACTGCCCCGGCCCAACCAGCTCTCGCTGCCATCGTCGGGATCCGTCCCGACCCGTGGCGTGCCGCAGCCCGGGCCTGGTCGCGCCACCGTGCCGCAGCCACTGCCGGCTCACGCCGACGTCCCGCCGGCCCCGCCCCGCAGCCAGATCTACACCTCGGCGATGCCCGTGGAGCCGCCCGCCCGGCGCGGCGGTGGCCGACTGTGGCAGGTCCTGATCGGTGGCGCGGCAGTCCTGGTGCTGCTCGCCCTCTGCGGCCTCGGCGCCACCGCACTGCTCACCAACCGGAACGAAGCCCCGCAGAGCGACCCGACGTACCAGCCGAACGCCGCCCCGACGTCGGCCGCGGCGGATCGGCTGGCCCTCGACTCCCGGGACACCGACCAGGCTCCGCTCACCGCCAAGGAACTCTTCCCCGGCAAGGAGCTGAAGCTCACCGACGGCCAGCCGAGCTATCAGGTGCTCAAGACCCAGTCCAGCGGCAGTTGCGCCGTCGCCGCCACCGACGAGGTCGCCGACCTGCTCGTCCGCCTCGGCTGCAATCAGATCGTCCGGGCCACGCTGAGCACACCCGACGACAGCCACCTGGTCACGGCCGGTCTGTTCAACCTCACCGACAAGGTCACTGCGGAAAGAGTCCGCGACCGGCTCCGGCAACTGCTCGACGAGCGGCAGGGACGGTTCCGTGGTCTCACCGCAGACGACGGTGACGGCACCGACGTCCTGGCCAGCGCTCCGGCCCGCGTCGGCTGGCAGGTCCGCGGCCACTACCTGGCGTACGCCCTGGTGGTCCGCAAGGACGGGACGGCGATCAAGGCTGGTGACGCCAAGGTCCGCGAGATCCTGTTCGACATGATCGAGCTGCACCTCAGCCGGGGCGTGCTGCAGAGCCGAGCCGACGGCGGCACCGCCGCCCAACCGACCGCCGCCCCGACCGGCAGCAACGCCAACCAGAGCGGCGACGGCGGTCTGCCTGGCGACTGACCCGACAGCCGGTCAGCCCTCGACCGGCACCCGCAACCGCCGGGTGAGGGTGGCGCGGTCGGCGTACTCGGCCGGATCCGCCGGGTAGCCGACGGCGACCAGGGTCAGCCCTCGCGCGGGCGCCACGGTCACCTCGCTGGACCGCTCCCGCTGGCTGAGCAGGGTGCCCGGCCACTCCACCGGACGGCGGCCGTCCCCGGCCACCAGCATGGCCCCCACCAGGCTGCGCACCATCGCCTGGCAGAACGCGTCGGCCTGCACGGTGGCGACCAGGATCCCGTCCGGGTCGCGACGCCAGTCCAGCCGGGTCACCTCGCGCAGCGTGGTCGCGTTCTCCTTGCGCCGGCAGTACGCGGCGAAGTCGTGCTCCCCCACCAGCCCGGTCGCGGCGGCGTTCAGCGCGGCCAGGTCCAACGGCCTCGGCCAGGACAGCACCTCGTGCCGGCGCAGCGGTTCCGCACCAAAGGGCGCATCGGTGACCCGGTACTCGTAACGCCGGAAGGTGGCCGAGAACCGGGCGTCGAAGTCGGCCGGCACCTCGGTCATCGCGCGTACCCGAACGTCGGTCGGGAGCAGCCGGGCCAGGCGACGCAGCAGCCGGCCCTCGTGCTCTCGCCACACCTCCACCGGCAGGTCCAGGTGGCACACCTGCCCGCTGGCGTGCACCCCGGCGTCGGTGCGCCCGGCCACCGTCAGCCCGGTGACCGTACCGGCGCCGAGGACCAGGTCGAGGGTCTCGACGAGCACCCCCGCGACGGTGCGCCGGGTCGGCTGGGCCGCCCAACCGGAGAAGTCGGTGCCGTCGTACGAGACGTCCAGCCGCAGCCGGATCCGCTCGTCCACCTCGTACCTCCCGTTACGGGTCGGGCCCGGCACCCCAGTGGGGTGCCGGGCCCGACGATGCCCTTGATCAGGCCTTGTTCTCGGTGGCCTCGTCGCTGTCCTCGCGGGCGGCGTCGGTGTCACCGGACGCCGACACCGGCGCCTCGGAGTCCTGGTCGGCCGGGGCCGACTTCGGGGCCTCGTCGGCCGGGGCGAGCGCCTCGACCTTGTCCTGCTGCGCGGCCTTGCGGGCGGCGGTCTTCTTGTTCACCTTCGGCTCGGCGACCTCAAGGGCCTCCACCAGCTCGATGATGGCCATCGGCGCGTTGTCACCCTTGCGCGGGCCGGTCTTCACGATCCGGGTGTAACCGCCGGGGCGGTTGGAGTACCGGGGCGCGATCTGGTCGAACAGGGCGTAGACCACGTCCTTGTCCTTGACGACACCCAGCACCCGCCGCCGCGAGGCGAGGTCACCGCGCTTGGCCTTGGTGATGAGCTGCTCGGCCAGCGGGCGCAGCCGCCGGGCCTTCGTCTCGGTGGTCTGGATCTTGCCGTGCTGGAACAGCGCGGTCGCCAGGTTGGCGAGCATCAGCCGCTCGTGCGAGGGGCTGCCGCCGAGGCGGGGGCCCTTGGTGGGCGTGGGCATTTTTGGTGCTCCTCAGTTGTGGCGGCAGCGCGGACTAGAGCTGCTCGGTCTCGCGGTAGTCGTCGGTGTCGTAGTCGGCCTCGCCGAAGGTGTCCACGACGTGCGCCGGGTCGAAGTTCGGAGCCGAGTCCTTCAGCCCGAGACCCATCCCGGCGAGCTTCATCTTGACCTCGTCGATCGACTTCTGACCGAAGTTGCGAATGTCGAGGAGGTCGGCCTCGGTACGCCCGATGAGCTCACCAACGGAGTTGATGCCCTCGCGCTTGAGGCAGTTGTAGGAGCGGACGGTGAGGTCCAGCTCCTCGATCGGCAGGGCGAGGTCCGCCGCCAGCTGGGCGTCCTGCGGGGACGGCCCGATGTCGATGCCCTCGGCGGTCTCGTCCAGCTCCCGGGCGAGCCCGAACAGCTCCACGAGCGTCGAACCGGCGGAGGCCAGCGCGGTACGCGGGCCCATCGACGGCTTGGTCTCGACGTCGATGATCAGCCGGTCGAAGTCCGTGCGCTGCTCGACACGGGTCGCCTCGACGCGGTAGGTCACCTTCAGCACCGGCGAGTAGATCGAGTCGACCGGGATGCGGCCGATCTCGGCGCCGGACTGCTTGTTCTGCGCCGCCGTCACGTAGCCCCGGCCCCGCTCGACGGTCAGCTCCATGTCGAGCCGGCCCTTGCCGTTCAGGGTGGCGAGCTTGAGATCCGGGTTGTGCACCGAGACTCCGGCCGGCGGCTGGATGTCGCCGGCGGTGACGTCGCCCGGACCCTGCTTGCGCAGGTACATGCTGACCGGCTCGTCGTGCTCGGAGCTGACGCACAGCTCCTTGATGTTCATGACGAGCTCGACCACGTCCTCCTTGACACCGGGGATCGTGGTGAACTCGTGCAGCACACCGTCGATCTTGATCGAGGTGACGGCCGCGCCCGGGATCGACGACAGCAGCGTGCGCCGCAGCGAGTTGCCCAGGGTGTAGCCGAAGCCCGGCTCGAGCGGCTCGATGGCGAACCGGGAGCGGGTCTCGTTGATCGACTCCTCGGAGAGGGAGGGTCGCTGACTGATGAGCATCTTGTCTCTTCTCTTCCGGGACGCCCGCTATTTGACGCCCACGACACAAACTGTTCCGGTGGCCCGCCCCGAAGGGCGGGCCACCGCAACGAGCCCGACTACTTGGAGTAGAGCTCGACGATCAACTGCTCCTGGACCTGCGTGTCGATGACCTGCCGGGCCGGGAGGGAGTGCACGAGCACCTTCATCTGGCTCGGGATGGCCTCGAGCCACGCCGGAACCGTCTTCGAGCCGGCCTGAGCCTGCGCGACGATGAACGGGGTGAGCTCCTTGCTCTTGCCCCGAACCTCGATGATGTCGTGCTCCTTGACGCGGTACGACGGGATGTCGACCTTCTTGCCGTTCACCGTGAAGTGACCGTGCTTGACCAACTGGCGGGCCATGTCCCGCGAGTGGGCGTAGCCGGCCCGGTAAACGACGTTGTCCAGCCGCGACTCGAGGATCTGCAGGAGGACCTCACCGGTCTTGGCCTGCTTGCCAACGGCTTCCTCGTAGTAACCGCGGAACTGCTTCTCCAGCACGCCGTAAACCCGACGGGCCTTCTGCTTCTCACGGAGCTGGAGCAGGTACTCCGTCTCCTTGGTGCGGCCGCGGCCGTGCTGCCCGGGCGGGAACGGCCGGGACTCGAACGGGCACTTCGGACCATCGCACTTGCTGCCCTTGAGGAACAGCTTCATCTTCTCCCGCCGGCAACGGCGGCAGTCAGCACCGGTGTAACGAGCCATCTCTCTCTACCTCTCAGACCCGGCGACGCTTCGGCGGACGGCACCCGTTGTGCGGCTGCGGCGTGACGTCGGCGATCTGCCCGACCTCGAGGCCCACAGCCTGCAGCGAACGGATGGCGGTCTCCCGGCCGGAGCCGGGGCCCTTGACGAACACGTCGACCTTGCGCATGCCGTGCTCCATGGCACGACGCGCGGCAGCCTCGGCGGCCAGCTGCGCGGCGAACGGAGTCGACTTGCGGGAGCCCTTGAAGCCGACCTGGCCGGCGGAGGCCCAGGAGATGACCGCACCGGTCGGGTCCGTGATGGACACGATGGTGTTGTTGAACGTGCTCTTGATGTGCGCCTGCCCGTGGGCGACGTTCTTGCGTTCCTTGCGCCGGACCTTCTTTACAGCGGCTCCGGCACGAGCCTTCGGTGGCATAAGTCTTCTGCGCTCCTAGTTGACTTCCGATACAGGTTGCGGCCTGGCCGTGCTCGGCGGACCTAGACCCGTATTCCGGTCTACGTCTTACTTCTTGCCGGGCTTCTTCTTGCCGGCCACGGTCCGCTTCGGGCCCTTGCGGGTCCGGGCGTTGGTCTTGGTCCGCTGGCCACGCACGGGCAGGCCCCGGCGGTGCCGGATGCCGGCGTAGCAGCCGATCTCAACCTTGCGGCGGATGTCAGCGGCGACCTCGCGGCGCAGGTCGCCTTCAACCTTGTAGTTGCCCTCGATGTGGTCGCGGAGCTGCACGAGCTCCTCGTCCGTGAGGTCCCGAGCGCGCTTGTCCGGCGAGATGCCGGTGGCGGCGAGCGTCTCCAGGGCGCGGGTGCGACCGACCCCGAAGATGTAGGTGAGCGCGATCTCCAACCGCTTTTCGCGGGGGAGATCCACGCCGACTAGACGTGCCATGTGCGGGCGTACTCCTCGTGTTGTGTGGCGGAGGTGTGGACCCGTCCCACCCCGCTACCGGCCGTCCCGTCTTTCCGACGCGGTGCGCGCCGGCGACCGGGATCGGTCGCTGCCCGAGCGGGCCCCGGCCTCCGACCGGGGGTCAGCCACGAAGGAGTACGTCTCGCGTACCGCTCGCGGCTGGGACGAGCATGTGTGATGTGTGTGTCGCTGGGGATCTGCCTGGACCAACGCCACCCGGCCGTGCTCCGGCCGGACGGGCTGAATCAGCCCTGGCGCTGCTTGTGGCGCGGGTCGCTGCAAATGACCATGACCCGGCCGTGCCGGCGGATAACCCGGCACTTGTTGCAGATCCTCTTGACGCTCGGCTTGACCTTCACGGTTGCCTTACTTCCCATCTGGCCCGGCGACGCGCGTTGCGCGAGACCGGACGTCGAAGACGGACACGGGACTTCCCGGCCGTCGTCAGGACTACTTGTAGCGGTAGACGATGCGCCCGCGGGTCAGGTCGTACGGCGAGAGTTCGACGACGACCCGGTCCTCCGGAAGGATGCGGATGTAGTGCTGCCGCATCTTGCCGCTGATGTGAGCCAACACCTTGTGGCCGTTCGCGAGCTCCACCCGGAACATGGCGTTCGGCAGGGGCTCGATGACCCGACCCTCGATCTCAATGGCTCCGTCTTTTTTCGGCATGTCCTCCGCTGTCCTGACGTCGATTGCTCCGGGCGGCCCACAACGTCTTACACGGAAATCTGATCAGAATCAGAAGCCCGCGCCAGCCGCGGCTCCAGCTCCCACCGAAGCGCAGGGTGGGCATGCCGGAGTGGACGCTGTGCGCCGATCTGAAAGTGTACGCCCGCCAGCAGGCCCCCGCCAAACCGACCACCCATCGAACCGCAGGCCCACCCGAACGACCCCCCACCCAGCCCCGTTGATCATGAAGTTGTTGACACGACACGGCGGAGCCGGCGGCTACAACTTCATGATCAACGGGCGGTGCGGGGGCCTCGGGGCCTGGACGGGCGGGGTGGTTCAGGGGGTTGGTGGGGGGTCCTGCGGTTTCTGGGCGCGCTTTGCCTGTTTGCGCTCTCGGCGACGTTGGCGCTTGATGGCCTCGCGTTGGGGCTCTCTCGCGGCGAGCCCTGTGACCGACCGCACCACGAGCACCGCGCCCCACGGGCCCGCCACCCAACCCGGCCAGAAGTAGAGCAGGTCCTGACTGAGCAGTGACGTGACCGCCCAGATGGCCACCACGATCGGGACCACCCGCAGGTACGGGAACCACACCTCCCCCAACCAGCGGGCGGTGACGCCCCTGGCGAGGGCCTGACCCGGCTGGTCACCCGGCAGGCCCGCCGTGGGCCCGACGGCTGGCGCAAGGGCCGACCTCTGCGCCGGCGCCACCGGCGGCAGGTCGACCAGCAGCGGGGCCAACTCGGCGTAGGTGCGCGCGGCATATGCCCGTTGCAGACGCTCGTCGTACTCGTGCAGGTCCAGACGGCCCTCGCCCAGAGCTACCCTCAACCGCTCGGCCACCGCCTCCCGGTCCGCGTCGGCCGCCCGCATCCCGTCGCGCTCGTCCATGCCGGCAAGCATGCCACCGCCACGCCAGCCGCGCTCCCCACGAATCGATCCGTTGATCAACTCGGCTTCCAGGAAGTCGGGGTGTCACCGGCGGTCAGACCGCGCAGCTTGCAGGTAACCGAGTCGACCAAGCGCACCATACGGCCCGTGCCCGGCCGGACCGGCCGCCGGCGGGGCGGTCAGGAGGTCGTCGAGGCGGCGGGCTGGCGGGCGGTGACCAGATCGCCCAGGCGGGCACGGCCACCGTCGAACGCGGTGAGCACCCAGACCCCGTCCGGTAGCAGCGCCATCGAGTGCTCGACGTGCGCGGCCACCGAGCCGTCCCGGGTGACGACCGTCCACCCGTCGGCCAACTCGACGGTACGCGGCGACGCCATGGTGATCATCGGCTCGATGGCGAGCGCCATGCCGGGGACCAGTCGCGGGCCCTTGCCCGGCCGACCGTGGTTGAGCACGTGCGGATCCTGGTGCATCTCGGTGCCGATGCCGTGCCCGCCGTAGCCGTCGACGATGCCGTACCGGCCGCCCTTGCGTACCGCGGTCTCCACCGCGTGCGAGATGTCGGTGAGCCGCCCCTTGCCGCTCGCCGCGCCGCGTGCGGCGGCGGCGATGCCGGCCCACATGGCGTCCTCGGCGACCTCCGCCATCTTCAACAGCGCCGGGTCGACCTCGCCGACCCCGACCGTGATCGCCGAGTCGCCGTGCCACCCGTCCAGCACCGCGCCGCAGTCGATGGAGATCAGGTCACCGGCCTGCAGCACCTGCTTCGGCGACGGGATGGCGTGCACGATCTGCTCGTTGACCGAGGAGCAGATCGACGCCGGAAAACCGTGATAGCCCTTGAACGACGGGACCCCACCCGCCTCCCGGATCGTCGCCTCGGCGATGGCGTCCAGATCGGCGGTGCTGACGCCGGGGGCAACAGCCTCCCGCATCCGGCGGAGCGCCTCGGCCACCACCAGCCCGGCGGCCCGCATCTTCTCGATCTGGTCAGGGGTCTTCAGCTGGATGTCCAGCTGGGGACGACGCATGGAGCGGTTACCTTTCGTTGCCGAACAGCGGGGCACGTGTCGCGTACCCCGCTGTTCGCACTCTATCCGCCGTGGCCCGGCCGGACCTCAGCCGTTGTACGACCGCAAGGCGTCGATGGCCCGGGTGGTGACGTCCTCCACCGGCCCGGTGGCGTCGATCCCGACGAGCTTGCCCTGGGCGCCGTAGTAGTCGACCAGGGGTGCGGTCTTCTCGCTGTACTCGCGCAGCCGCGTGGCGATCGTCTCCGGCTTGTCGTCGTCGCGCTGGAACAGCTCGGCGCCGCACCGGTCACAGATGCCGGGCCGGGTCGTGGCGTCGAACTCGACGTGCCAGATCTTGCCGCAGCCCCGGCAGGTACGCCGACCGGAGAGCCGCCTGATCACCTCGTCGTCGTCGACGACCAACTCCAGGACCAGATCCAGGGCGGTGCCCAGATCGGCGAGGAGCTTGTCCAGAGCGGCCGCCTGCGGGGTCGTCCGCGGGAAGCCGTCGAGCAGAAAACCCTCGCTGGCGTCGGGCTCGGCCAGCCGGTCCCGGACCATGTTGATGGTGACCTCGTCCGGAACCAGCTCGCCCGCGTCCATGTACCGCTTCGCCTCGACACCGAGCGGCGTGCCCTGGGTGACGTTCGACCGGAAGATGTCTCCGGTCGAAATCTTCGGCACCGAGAGGTGCGCGGCGATGAACTCGGCCTGAGTGCCCTTGCCCGCGCCCGGCGGGCCAACCAGAACGAGTCTCATCTACCGCAGGAACCCTTCGTAGTTCCGCTGCATGAGTTGGCTCTCGATCTGCTTCACGGTCTCCAGACCGACGCCGACCATGATGAGCACAGCGGTGCCGCCGAACGGGAAGTTCTGGTACTGCTGGTTGTCGAGCCAGATGAAGAAGAAGTTCGGCAGGATCGAGATGACACCGAGGTAGAGCGCGCCCGGCAGGGTGATCCGGCTGAGGATGAAGTCCAGGTAGTCGGCGGTCGGCTTGCCCGGGCGGATGCCCGGCACGAACCCGCCGTACTTCTTCATGTTGTCCGCGACCTCGGTCGGGTTGAACGTGATCGAGACGTAGAAGTACGTGAAGAAGATGATCAGCAGGAAGTAGACCGAGATGTAGATCGGGCTGCTCGGGTTGACCAGGTTGTTCTGGATCCACGACTGCGTCTTGCCCGGGTCGGTCTGGTCGAAGAACTGCAGCGCCAACTGCGGCAGGTAGAGCAGCGACGAGCCGAAGATGACCGGGATCACACCCGCCTGGTTGACCTTCAACGGGATGTAGGTCGAGGTGCCGCCGTACATCCGCCGGCCGATCATCCGCTTGGCGTACTGCACCGGGATCCGGCGCTGGGCCTGCTCGATGAAGGTGACCGCGGTGATGACCACCAGGACCAGCGCGATGACCAGGGCGAACATGTCCCAGCCCTTGCTGGTCTTGATCTGCCAACCCTCGCTGGGCAGCCGCGCCGCGATCGAGGTGAAGATCAGGACGGACATGCCGTTGCCGACGCCGCGGTCGGTGATCAGCTCGCCGAGCCACATGACCATGCCGGTACCGGCGGTCATCGTCATCACCAGGATGGACAGGGTCAGCCAGTCCGGGATGCCGGTGCCGGTGGGGATGATCGGGTACTGGTCGCACTTGTTCTGGAAGAGCTGGCCCGAGCGGGCCAGGGCCACGAACGCGGAGGCCTGCAGCACACCGAGACCGAGAGTCAGGTAGCGGGTGTACTGGGTGATCTTCGCCTGACCGGCCTGGCCCTCCTTGCGGAGCTGCTCCAGGCGCGGGATCACGACGGTCAGCAGCTGCAGGATGATCGACGCGGTGATGTAGGGCATGATGCCCAGCGCGAAGACCGAGAGCTGTAGCAGCGCTCCGCCGGAGAAGAGGTTGAGAAGGTTCACCACCCCGGTGGTGTCACCCTGGATGGTGTCGAGGCACTTCTGCACGTTGCCGTACGAGACGCCCGGGCTGGGGAGCGTTGCACCCAGCCGGTAGACCGCGATGATGCCTACTGTGAACAGCAGCTTCTTGCGCAGGTCAGGCGTACGGAACGCACTGAGAAAGGCGGACAGCAACTTCTTCCTCCTGCGCGAGGCGGGCCGCCGGTGATCCCTGGCGGGTCGGGGTGGATCACGGGCGAGTGCCCGCAATCCATGGCTGGGATGGGACTCTAACAGCCTCACCCCGGTCCGGGCAGATGCGCCCGACTACATAAATCGATTCCGATGTTACAAGGCCCTCAGGCCCCAGGCAGACCATGGCGCCCGCCAGTTGCTCTCAACTGGACGGGCGCCATGGTCGTAGGCCTTACAGCTCGGTGACGGAGCCACCGGCGGCGGCGATCTTCTCCTTGGCCGACGCACTGAACGCGTGCGCAGACACCTGGAGCGCCACACCGCCGAGATCCCCGGTGCCGAGGACCTTGACCGGGTGACCCTTGCGGACCGCGCCGGACTCAACCAGCTCCTGCGGGCCGACCTGACCACCATTCGGGAACAGCTCAGCGAGTCGGTCCAGGTTGACCACCTGGAAGACCACCTTGAACTTGTTCTTGAAGCCCTTCATCTTCGGCAGGCGCATGTGGATGGGCATCTGCCCACCCTCGAACGCCGCCGAGATGTTCTTACGGGCCTTGGAGCCCTTCGTACCGCGACCAGCGGTCTTGCCCTTGGAACCCTCACCGCGACCCACACGGGTCTTCGCGGTCTTGGAACCGGGCGCCGGGCGCAGGTGATGCACCTTGATCGTCATTACTCGACCTCCTCGACCTTCACGAGGTGGCTCACAGTGAAGATCATGCCGCGGATCTCGGGCCGGTCCTCCTTGACCACCACATCGTTGATCCGCTTGAGACCGAGGGAACGCAGCGACTCACGCTGGTTGTGCTTGGTCCCGATACCGGATCGGAGCTGGGTGACCTTCAGGCGTGCCATCAGGACGCCACCCCCGCCCGCGACGCCAGCATGGCGGCCGGCGCGACGTCCTCCACCGGCAGGCCACGACGCGCCGCGACCTGCTCGGGGGACTCGAGCCCCTTCAGGGCCGCCACGGTGGCGTGCACGATGTTGATCGGGTTCGACGAGCCGAGGCTCTTGGAGAGCACGTCGTGGATCCCAGCGCACTCCAGCACGGCACGCACCGGTCCACCGGCGATGACACCCGTACCGGCCGAGGCCGGCTTGAGCAGCACCACACCAGCGGCGTCCTCACCCGTCACCGGGTGCGGGATCGACTGACCGATCCGCGGAACCTTGAAGAAGTGCTTCTTGGCCTCCTCGACACCCTTGGCGATGGCCGCGGGCACCTCCTTGGCCTTTCCGTAGCCCACGCCGACCGTGCCGTCGCCGTCGCCCACGATCACCAGGGCGGTGAAGCTGAAGCGACGACCACCCTTCACGACCTTGGCGACGCGGTTGATCGCGACGACCCGCTCAAGGTGCGGGGTCTTCTCGACGGGCGCGTTTCCGCGGCCGCCCTCACGGCGGTTGTCGCGGCGACCACCCTCGTTGCCACCGGACCCGCCGCCACGGCGCTGTTGACCTGGCATCAGCAGCCTTCCTTCTCTCTCGTGACGGGGTTGTTAGAACTCGAGCCCGGCTTCGCGGGCAGCATCGGCAAGCGCGGCGACCCGCCCCGCGTACCGGTTGCCACCGCGGTCGAAGACGACCTTGGAGACGCCGGCGGCCTTGGCCCGCTCGGCGAGCAGCGCGCCCACCTTGCCAGCCAGGGCGCTCTTGTCGCCCTCCGCACCACGCAGCGAGGCGTCCAGGGTCGACGCCGACGCCAGGGTGTGACCCTTGGTGTCGTCGACGACCTGGGCGACCATGTGCCGCAGGGAGCGGGTGACGACCAGGCGCGGACGCTCGGCCGTACCGCTGACGTTCTTGCGGACGCGGAAGTGTCGACGCGCACGCCCAACGGCGCGCTTGGCGGCGACACCGCGGCGGCGCTTGAGCAGCGTGGCGCTCACTTCTTACCTGCCTTTCCAGCCTTGCGGCGGATGACCTCGCCCTGGTACTTGACGCCCTTGCCCTTGTAGGGCTCCGGCGGGCGGATCTTCCGGATGTTTGCGGCGACCTCACCGACCTGCTGCTTGTCGATGCCAGCCACGTGGAACAGCGTCGGCCGCTCCACCGTGAAGGTGATGCCCGCCGGAGCGGAGACGACCACCGGGTGCGAGAACCCGAGCGCGAACTCGAGGTCCGAACCCTTGGCGGTGACCCGGTAACCGGTGCCGGCGATCTCCAGGCTCTTGCGGTAGCCCTCGGTGACCCCGACGATCATGTTGGCAACCAGCGTACGGCTCAGGCCGTGGAGTTCCTTGGCCTTGCGCTCGTCGTTCGGCCGGTTGACGCTCAGCTGGCCGTCCTCGGCCCGCTCGATCGTGATCGGCTCGGCGAGGATGTGCTCAAGCTGGCCCTTGGGCCCCTTGACCTTGACGGTCTGCCCGTCGATCGTGATGTCGACGCCGGCTGGCACCGGGATCGACTTACGTCCAATTCGCGACATTTCTACCTGTCTCCCGTTACCAGACGAAGGCGAGGACTTCCCCGCCAACACTCCGCTTGCGGGCCTGCCGGTCGGTCAGCAGCCCCTGGGACGTCGAAATGATCGCCACGCCCAGCCCACCGAGCACCCGCGGGAGCCCGTCCGACTTGGCGTACACCCGGAGACCGGGCTTGGACACGCGCTTGATGCCGGCCAGGCTCCGCTCGCGGTTCTGGCCGTACTTCAGCTCGACGACCAGTCGCTTGCCGACGGCGCCCTCCTCGGGCTCCTCGACCGACCAGGTGGCGATGTAACCCTCGGCCTTCAAGACCTCGGCGATGTTCGCCTTGATCTTGGAGTAGGGCATCTTCACCTGATCGTGGTACGCCTGGTTGGCGTTACGCAGACGCGTGAGCATGTCTGCGATCGGGTCGGTCATCGTCATGGATTTCGTCAGCCTTTCTCGCCGGGGTTCCCGGGGCATCAGCCCCGGGCCTACGGCGAAGAGCAATACCTAATCGGTGCAGGAGTTCCCGGCCGACGGCCGGGACGCGGTCGCCCTTACCAGGAAGCCTTGGACACGCCCGGCAGCTCACCGCGGTGAGCCATCTCCCGGATGCAGACCCGGCAGAGCCCGAACTTGCGGTAGACCGCCTTCGGACGCCCGCACCGCTGGCAGCGGGTGTACGCGCGAACCGAGAACTTCGGCTTCGCGGCCGCCTTGATGATCAGCGCCTTCTTGGCCATCTCAGTTCTCCTTGAACGGGAAGCCCAGGAGCTTGAGCAGCGCCCGGCCCTCGTCGTCGGTCGTGGCGGTCGTGACCACCGTGATGTCCATGCCCCGCTGGCGATCGATCCGGTCCTGGTCGATCTCGTGGAACACCGACTGCTCGGTCAGACCGAACGTGTAGTTGCCGTGCCCGTCCAGCTTGCGCCCGTCCAGGCCGCGGAAGTCGCGGATACGCGGCAGCGCGATGGAGAGCAGCCGGTCCATGAACTCCCACATCCGGTCACCGCGAAGGGTGACCTTCGCGCCGATCGGCATGCCCTCGCGGAGCTTGAACTGCGCGATGGACTTGGTCGCCCGCCGCACCTGCGGCTTCTGGCCGGTGATCGTGGCGAGGTCGCGGACCGCACCGTCGATCAGCTTGGCGTCGCGAGCAGCCTCGCCGACACCCATGTTGACGACGATCTTGACCAGCCGCGGCACCTGCATGGGGTTGCCGTAGCTGTGCTGCTCGCGCAGCTGGGCCACGATCTCGTTGCGGTACCGCTCCTTGAGGCGCGGCAGGGTCTTTTCGGTAGCCGTGGTCATCACAGGTCCTTACCGGTGCTACGCGCGATGCGGACCTTCTGGCCGTTGTCGTCGATCCGGTAACCGACGCGGGTCGGCTTGCCGTCGGAGTCCAGGACCTGCACGTTCGAGACGTGGATCGGGGCCTCCTGAGTGACGATGCCGCCGGTCTTGGCGCCACGCTGGGTGGTGCTGATGCGGGTGTGCTTCTTGACCCGGTTCACGCCCTCGACCAGGACCTTGTCCTGCCGCGGGTAGGCCGCAATGACCTTGCCCTTGGCACCCTTGTCCTTGCCGGCGATGACGACGACCGTGTCGCCCTTCTTGACCTTCACGGTCACAACACCTCCGGCGCGAGGGAAATAATCTTCATGAACCGCTTGTCCCGCAGCTCCCGGCCCACCGGGCCGAAGATACGGGTTCCACGCGGGTCCCCGCCGTCCTTGATGATGACGGCGGCGTTCTCGTCGAAGCGGATGTACGAGCCGTCCGGGCGCCGCCTCTCCTTGGCGGTGCGAACGACGACCGCCTTGACGACGTCGCCCTTCTTCACACCGGCACCCGGGATGGCGTCCTTGACCGTGGCCACAATGACGTCGCCGATGCTCGCGTAGCGCCGACCCGAGCCGCCGAGAACCCGGATGCACAGGATCTCCCGAGCACCCGTGTTGTCGGCGACGCGCAGTCGCGACTCCTGCTGAATCACGTCTATCTCCTATGTCTGCCGGTTCTCCGGCCGCCGTGGCGGCCGGAGCCTGGCGGAACCAACGCCCGACGCAACGCCGGGCGAGCTCGAGCCTTCGCTACTTGGCCTTTTCCAGGATCTCCACGATCCGCCAACGCTTGGTGGCGCTCAGCGGCCGGGTCTCCATGATGAGAACCCGGTCACCCGTGCCAGCGGCGTTCTGCTCGTCGTGCACCTTCAGCTTGGCCGTACGGCGCATGATCTTGCCGTACAGCGCGTGCCGAACCCGGTCCTCGACCTCGACCACGACGGTCTTGTCCATCTTGTCGCTGATCACCAGGCCCTCGCGGACCTTGCGGCGCGACCGCGCGGCGGCGGTGGCGGTCTCTTCGGTCATGATGCAGTCACCTCAGTCGGCGCGGCCGAGAGCCCCAGCTCGCGCTCACGCATGATCGTGTAGATCCGGGCGATCTCCCGACGGATGACCTGCAACCGCCGGTTGTTGTCCAGCTGCCCGGTTGCGGCCTGCACGCGGAGGTTGAACAGCTCCGCCTTGGCCTCCCGCAGCTTCGTGACCAGCTCCTCCTCGGAGAGCTCACGCAGCTCGGTCGCCTTAACGCCCGCTGCCATCAGGATTCACCCACTTCGCGCGTAACAATGCGGCACTTCATCGGGAGCTTGTGGATCGCGCGACGCATGGCCTCTCGCGCGATCTGCTCGTTGGGGAAGGACATCTCGAAGAGAACCCGCCCCGGCTTGACGTTGGCGACCCACCACTCGGGCGAACCCTTACCGGAACCCATCCGAGTCTCGGCAGGCTTCTTGGTGAGGGCCTGGTCCGGGAAGATCGTGATCCAGACCTTGCCACCACGCTTGATGTGGCGAGTCATCGCGATACGTGCCGACTCGATCTGCCGGTTCGTCACGTACGCCGGCTCGAGAGCCTGGATCCCGAACTCGCCGAACACCACCCGGTTACCACCCTTGGACGCGCCACTGCGGTCCGGGTGGTGCGGCTTGCGGAAGCCCTTCGGGGGCTTGCGCGGCATCAGCATCTGTCAGCCCTCCTGCTGCGTTTCTGCCGGAGCAGCAGTGGCGGCGACAGCTGCGCTGTCGACCGGCTCGCCGCTCGGCGTCTCGGCCTGCTGCGCGATGGTGGTCGCAGCAGCCCGACCGGCCTCGGTGCCACCAGCCGTGGTGCCGGACGAACCCGACCGGCCACGGCGCGGACGCTCGGGACGGTCGCCGCGCTCACCACGACGCGGGCGGGACGGACCGGCCTCGGCCGGAGCCTCCCGGCCCGGGACGGCGTCGCCCTTGTAGATCCAGACCTTCACACCGATCCGACCGAACGTGGTACGGGCCTCGAAGAAGCCGTACTCGATGTTGGCCCGCAGCGTGTGCAGCGGAACCCGGCCCTCACGGTAGAACTCGGTCCGGCTCATCTCGGCGCCGCCGAGGCGACCCGAAACCTGAACCCGGATGCCCTTGCAGACCGGGTTCTTCATCGCCGACTGCATGGCCTTGCGCATCGCCCGACGGAAGCTGACCCGGCTGGACAGCTGCTCGGCCACGCCCTGCGCGACCAGCTGAGCGTCCGACTCGGGGTTCTTCACCTCGATGATGTTCAGCTGGACCTGCTTGCCGGTGAGCTTCTCCAGCTCGCCGCGGATCCGGTCGGCCTCCGCACCCTTACGGCCGATGACGATGCCCGGCCGGGCGGTGTGGATGTCGACCCGGACCCGGTCGCGGGTGCGCTCGATGTCGACCTTGGAGATGCCGGCACGCTCGAGGCCCTTGGACATCATGCGGCGGATCTTGACATCCTCGCCGATGTAGTCCTTGTAGAGCTTGTCCGCGAACCAGCGGGACTTCCAGTCGGTCGAGATGCCGAGCCGGAACCCAGTGGGGTGAACCTTCTGACCCATTACTCGGCGTCCTCCGTCTTGCTCTGCGCTTCGGCCGGTGCGGCCTCCGTGGCCGGGGCGGCCTTCTTCGCCGCGGCCTTCCTCGGCGCTGCCGGCGCGACCGCTTCGACCGCCACGGTGATGTGGCAGGTGCGCTTGCGGATTCGGTACGCCCGACCCTGCGCCCGCGGCTGGAACCGCTTCATCGTCGGGCCCTCGTCCACGAAGGCCTCGCTGACGAGCAGCGCGTCGGGGTCCAGCCGCTCGTTGTTCTCCGCGTTGGCGATCGCGCTAGCGAGCACCTTGTACACCTGCTCGCTCGCAGCCTGCGGCGCGAACTGCAGCACCGTGAGCGCCTCCTTCGCGGGCAGGCCGCGGACGAGGTTGACCACCCGGCGCGCCTTCATCGGCGAGATGCGCACGTGCCGCGCAACCGCCCGCGCGCCCGGAAGCACCGGAGCGTCGCCCTTTCCTGGCATCGCTGTAACCCCTTGTTCCCTCTATCCGTATGCCTGGCGGCGTCAGCGCCGACGGCTCTTCCGGTCGTCCTTCTCGTGACCCTTGAACGTGCGGGTCAGCGCGAACTCGCCGAGCTTGTGCCCGACCATCGCCTCGGTCACGAACACCGGGACGTGCTTGCGTCCGTCGTGCACGGCGATCGTGTGCCCCAGCATCTCGGGGATGATCGTCGAGCGCCGCGACCAGGTCTTGATCACGTTCTTGGAGCCCTTGTCGTTCTGAACTTCCACCTTCTTGAGCAGGTGGTCGTCGACGAACGGGCCCTTCTTCAGGCTGCGAGGCATGTCTTATCTCCCTCAGCCGCGCTTACGCGTGGCGTAGCGACGGCGGACGATCAGCCGGTCACTCGGCTGGCCCTTACGGCGGGTGCGGCCCTCGGGCTTACCCTGCGGGTTGACCGGGTGGCGACCACCGGAGGTCTTACCCTCACCACCACCGTGCGGGTGGTCGACCGGGTTCATGGCGACACCACGGACGGTCGGGCGCTTGCCCTTCCACCGCATCCGGCCGGCCTTACCCCAGTTGATGTTCGACTGGTCGGCGTTGCCGATCTCGCCGATGCTGGCGCGGCAGCGCACGTCCACCCGCCGGATCTCACCGGACGGCATACGCAGGGTCGCGTACGCGCCCTCACGGCCGAGCAGCTGGATGCCGACGCCGGCGGAACGGGCCAGCTTGGCCCCGCCACCCGGGCGCAGCTCCACGTTGTGGATCGTGGTACCGACCGGGATGTTGCGCAGCGGGAGGTTGTTACCCGGCTTGATGTCAGCGCCCGGGCCGGACTCGACGCGGTCGCCCTGCTTCATGTCCTTCGGCGCGATGATGTACCGCTTCTCGCCGTCGGCGTAGTGCAGCAGCGCGATGCGCGCGGTGCGGTTCGGGTCGTACTCGATGTGAGCGACCTTGGCCGGCACGCCGTCCTTGTCGACCCGCTTGAAGTCGATCAGACGGTACTGGCGCTTGTGACCGCCGCCGTGGTGCCGCGTGGTGATCCGGCCGTGGGCGTTACGCCCGCCCTTCTTCGGCAGCGGAGCCAGCAGCGACTTCTCCGGCGTGGACCGGGTGATCTCGGCGAAGTCAGCGACACTCGAGCCACGTCGGCCCGGCGTCGTCGGCTTGTACTTACGGATAGCCATTGTCTACACCCCTCAGCTGACCGGGCCGCCGAAGGCCTCGATGCGGTCACCGTCAGCCAGCTTCACGATCGCCCGCTTGGTCGCCTTGCGCTGACCGAAGCCGGTCTTGGTGCGCTTGCGCTTACCCTGGCGGTTGAGCGTGTTGACCGTCAGGACGCGGACGTTGAAGATCTGCTGGATAGCGATCTTGATCTCGGTCTTGTTCGCGTCCGGGTGCACCAGGAAGGTGTACCAGTTCCGGTTCAGCTCGCTGTAGCTCTTCTCCGAGACGACCGGCGCCACGATGATGTCGCGCGGGTCGGCGATCGTGCTCACTTGCCACCCTCCTCGGTGGTCTCGGCGGGCACGCCCAGGAACTCGTCCAGGGCGTCCTTGGTGAAGACCACGTCGTCGGCCACCAGCACGTCGTACGTGTTCAGCTGGCCGGACTCGATCAGGTGCACCCGCGGCTCGTTGCGCAGCGACACCCAGTTCAGCTCGTCGGTGCTGCTCAGCACGACCAGGACCCGACGGGCCTCGGTGAGCTTGGTCAGCGTGGCCAGGGCCGCCTTGGTCGACGGCTTCTCGCCCGAGACGAACGCCTCGACGACGTGCACCTGCCCGGCGCGGGCCCGGTCGGAGAGGGCACCGCGGAGAGCGGCGGCCTTCATCTTCTTCGGGGTCCGCTGGCTGTAGTCGCGCGGCACGGGACCGTGCACGACGCCACCGCCGGCGAACTGCGGCGCGCGGATCGAGCCCTGCCGGGCGCGACCGGTGCCCTTCTGCTTGTACGGCTTCTTGCCGCCACCGGCGACCTCGCCGCGGGTCTTGGCCTTGTGCGTGCCCTGTCGGGCCGCCGCGAGCTGGGCCACCACGACCTGGTGCATCAGCGCGACGTTGGCCTGCACGTCGAAGATGTCCGCCGGCAACTCCACGGAGCTGCTGGTGGTGCCTTCGACGGTGCGCACGTCAACGGTGGTCACTTGGCCGCACCGCCCTTCTTCACCTTGCTCTTGGCCGCGGTACGGACCAGAACGAGCGCGCCCTTGGGACCAGGAATGGCACCCCGGACGAGCAGCAGGTTGTTCTCGGTGTCGACCGCCTGGACGGTGAGGTTCTGCACGGTGTACCGCACGCCACCCATCCGGCCGGCCATCCGGGTGCCCTTGAAGACACGACCCGGAGTGGCGCAGGCGCCGATGGAACCGGGCGAGCGGTGCTTGCGCTCGACACCGTGGCTGGCGCGCAGACCGTGGAAGCCGTGCCGCTTCATCGGGCCGGCGTAGCCCTTGCCCTTGGTCTTGCCGGTGACGTCGATGGTGACGCCGGCCGGGAACTCCTCGACCGTGACTTCCTGGCCGAGCGAGTATTCCCCAGCGTTCGTGGTGCGCAGCTCGACGATGTGCCGGCGCGGCGCCACGTCCGCCTTGGCGTAGTGACCGCTGATCGGCTTCTTGACCTTGCGCGGGTCGATGGTGCCGTACGCCAGCTGGACCGCGGAGTAACCGTCCTTCTCGGCGCTACGAACCTGGCTGATGACGCACGGGCCGGCCTCGACCACGGTCACGGGAACAACGCGGTTGTTGTCCCAGACCTGGGTCATGCCGAGCTTGGCGCCCAGGATCCCCTTGACTTGCCTGTCCATTTGTCCGGTCCCTACAGCTTGATCTCGATGTCGACGCCAGCCGGCAGGTCGAGGCGCATGAGCGAGTCGACCGTCTTCGGGGTCGGGTCGATGATGTCGATCAGCCGCTTGTGCGTGCGCATCTCGAAGTGCTCGCGCGAGTCCTTGTACTTGTGCGGCGAGCGGATAACGCAGAAACGGTTGATCTCCGTGGGCAGCGGCACCGGGCCCGCGACCTGCGCCCCGGTGCGCGTCACCGTCTCGACGATCTTCCGAGCCGAGGAGTCGACGACCTCGTGGTCATAGGCCTTGAGCCGGATGCGGATCTTCTGTCCCGCCATGGTGGCTTCTGTTCCTTCTCTCGATGCCGCTGTGTTGCGGGCGCCTGTACCGGCTGGCACAGGCCCACTTCGCCGACCCCCGCGGTCGGGCGTGTCGCGCCCTCGGGCCGAGCTCCGCCCCTTGGTTCCGGAGTGGTGCTGACCGCGCGGTGGGTCAAGGCGTCGATCGCACTACCGCGACCTGAACGCCGTGCGAGGGTGGTTGGCGACTGGGCCGCCAACCACCCTACGCTCGACTGCATCGCCACCCGGAGGTTCAGCGAAAGCCGAACACAGGCGACGAACTGTCGTTACGCAACCTGACTAGTATGCCGCACGACCGGCGGCGGGTCTAATCGGGGTTACCTAGCTCACTTGTTGATCTTGGTGACGAACCCGGCGCCGACGGTGCGGCCACCCTCGCGGATCGCGAACTTGAGGTTCTCCTCCATGGCGATGGGCTGGATCAGCTTCACCGACATCGAGGTGTTGTCACCAGGCATGACCATCTCGGTGCCCTCGGGGAGGGTGACGACACCGGTGACGTCCGTGGTCCGGAAGTAGAACTGCGGACGGTAGTTCTGGAAGAACGGGGTGTGCCGGCCGCCCTCCTCCTTGGAGAGGATGTAGACCGTCGCCTCGAACTCCGTGTGCGGGGTGTTCGAGCCCGGCTTCACGACGACCATGCCGCGCTCGACCTCGTCGCGCTTGGTACCACGCAGCAGCAGGCCGACGTTCTCGCCTGCGCGGGCGTCGTCCAGGGTCTTCCGGAACATCTCGATCGCGGTGACCTTGGTCTTGAAGCTCTTCTCCTTGATGCCGACGAGCTCAACATCCTCGTTCGGCAGGAGAACGCCGCGCTCCACCCGGCCGGTGACGACGGTGCCACGACCGGTGATCGTGAAGACGTCCTCAACCGGCATCAGGAACGGCTTGTCGACCTCGCGCTCCGGCTGCGGGATCGAGGTGTCGACAGCGGTCATCAGGTCCAGCAGCTTGCCGGTCCACTCGGGGTCACCCTCGAGGGCCTTCAGCGCCGAAACCCGAACGACCGGCAGGTCGTCACCCGGGTACTCCTGCGAGGAGAGCAGCTCACGGACCTCGAGCTCGACGAGCTCCAGGAGCTCCTCGTCATCGACCATGTCGCTCTTGTTGAGCGCCACGACGATGTACGGCACACCGACCTGACGGGCCAGCAGCACGTGCTCGCGGGTCTGCGGCATCGGGCCGTCGGTCGCCGCGACCACCAGGATCGCGCCGTCCATCTGCGCGGCACCGGTGATCATGTTCTTGATGTAGTCGGCGTGCCCAGGGCAGTCGACGTGCGCGTAGTGCCGCGACTCGGTCTGGTACTCGACGTGCGCGATCGAGATCGTGATACCGCGGGCCTTCTCCTCCGGCGCCTTGTCGATCTCGTCGAACGGCGTGTAAGGGTTCAGGTCCGGGTACTGGTCGTGCAGGACCTTGGTGATGGCCGCCGTCAGCGTCGTCTTACCGTGGTCGATGTGACCAATGGTGCCGATGTTGACGTGCGGCTTAGTCCGCTCGAACTTAGCCTTCGCCACTGGTGTCCTCCTGTGGACTTCTTGGTTCGTACGCCCGGCGCGCCGGTCGGCGCTTAGGACTCTGTCGACAGCCTTTCCGGCCTGACGGCCGGAGAGCCTTTGTGGGTTCTGCGGCGATGAAGCCTACAGGCCCGGTCTCACGCGATCCGATCGTGGTGGCCGCGGGCGGGTGAACCCTCCCGCGACCGACCACGAATCACCTGCTCAGAGCGCTACTCGCCCGTTGCCTTGGCGATGATCTCCTTCGCGACGCTCTGCGGAACCTCGGCGTAGGAGTCGAACTGCATGCTGTAGCTAGCCCGGCCCTGGGTCTTCGACCGCAGGTCGCCGACGTAGCCGAACATCTCCGACAACGGCACCAGAGCCCGGACGATGCGGGCGCCGCTGCGCTCCTCCATCGCCTGGATGATGCCGCGGCGGGAGTTGAGGTCACCGATGACGTCACCCATGTTCTCCTCAGGAGTGGTGACTTCAACGGCCATCATCGGCTCGAGCAGTGCCGGATCGGCCTTGCGGGCCGCGTCCTTCATCACCATCGAACCGGCGATCTTGAATGCCATTTCCGACGAGTCGACCTCGTGGTACTGGCCGTCCAGCAGGGTCAGCTTCACGCCGACCAGCGGGAAGCCCGCGAGGATGCCGTACTGCAGCGCGTCCTGCGCACCGGCGTCCACCGAGGGGATGAACTCCCGGGGGATGCGGCCGCCGCTGACGGCGTTGGCGAACTCGTAGGTCGGCGAGTCGTTGTCCAGCGGAAGCGGCTCGACGCTCACGATCACGCGGGCGTACTGGCCGGAACCACCGGTCTGCTTCTTGTGCGTGTACTCGACCTTCTCCACCTTGCGGCGGATGGTCTCGCGGTACGCCACCTGCGGCTTGCCGACGTTGGCCTCGACGTTGAACTCGCGGCGCATCCGGTCGACCAGGATGTCCAGGTGCAGCTCACCCATGCCGGAGATGACCGTCTGACCGGTCTCCTCGTCCAACTGGACGCGGAAGGTCGGGTCCTCCTCGGCCAGGCGCTGGATGGCAGTGCCCAGCTTCTCCTGGTCGGACTTGGTCTTCGGCTCGATCGCCACCGAGATGACCGGCTCCGGGAAGGTCATCGACTCCAGGATGACCGGGTTCGCCGGGTCGGAGAGAGTGTCGCCGGTGGTGGTCTGCTTGAGACCCTGCACGGCGATGATGTCGCCGGCCTGCGCCGACGGACGCTCTTCCCGCTTGTTGGCGTGCATCTGGTAGATCTTGCCGATCCGCTCCTTGCGGTCCTTGGTGGAGTTGACCACCTGGGAACCGGAGTCGAGCGTGCCGGAGTAGACCCGCACGTAGGTGAGCTTGCCCAGGTGCTTGTCCGTCTGGATCTTGAAGGCCAGACCGGAGAACGGCTCCGAGTTGGACGGCTTGCGCAGCAGCGGGGTCTCGCCGTCGGTGGCCGTACCCTCGATCGCCGGAACGTCGAGCGGCGACGGCAGGAAGTCGACCACGGCGTCGAGCATGGGCTGGACGCCCTTGTTCTTGAACGCCGAGCCGCACAGCACCGGGTTGGCCTTGCCGGCGATGGTGGCACGCCGGATGGCGGCCTTGATCTCCTCGACGGAGACCTCTTCGCCTTCCAGGTACTTCTCCATCACCGAGTCGTCGACGTCGGCGAGGGTCTCCATCAGCTTCTCGCGCCACTCGGCCGCGGAGTCGACCAGGTCGGCCGGGATCTCCTCGATCGCGTAGTCCTCACCCTTCTGGGTCTCCCCACGCCAGGTGAGAGCGCGCATGCCGACCAGGTCGACGACACCGATGTGGTCGCCCTCGAGCCCGATCGGGATCTGGAGCACCAGCGGGGTGGCGTTCAGCCGGTCGATCATCATCTGCACGCAGCGGAAGAAGTCGGCGCCGGTCCGGTCGAGCTTGTTGACGAAGCACATCCGCGGGACGTTGTACTTGTCGGCCTGCCGCCAGACGTTCTCCGTCTGCGGCTCCACGCCGGCGACACCGTCGTAGACCGCGACCGCACCGTCCAGCACGCGCAGCGACCGCTCGACCTCGACCGTGAAGTCGACGTGGCCGGGCGTGTCGATGATCTGGATCGTGTGGTTCTTCCACTCACACTTGGTAGCAGCGGAGGTGATGGTGATACCACGCTCCTGCTCCTGCTCCATCCAGTCCATGACGGCGGCGCCCTCGTGGACCTCACCGATCTTGTACGTGATGCCGGTGTAGAACAGGATCCGCTCGGTGGTCGTGGTCTTACCGGCATCGATGTGCGCCATGATGCCGATGTTGCGTACGTTGGCGAGCGCGTCTGCGGCGGCCACTTCAATCCCTACTTATCGTCGTCTCGACACAACTGGTGGCGGTTCCGGCGCCCGGAGGCGCCGGAACCAGGGTGTTACCAGCGGTAGTGCGCGAAGGCCTTGTTCGACTCGGCCATCTTGTGCGTGTCCTCGCGCCGCTTGACGGCGGCACCGAGGCCGTTGCTCGCGTCCAGCAGCTCGTTCATGAGCCGCTCGACCATGGTCTTCTCACGCCGGGCGCGGGAGTACGTCACCAGCCAGCGCAGGCCCAGGGTGGTCGCCCGGGTCGGGCGGACCTCGACCGGAACCTGGTAGGTGGCGCCACCGACACGACGGCTACGCACCTCGAGGGTCGGCTTGACGTTGTCCATCGCCCGCTTGAGGGTGACGACCGGGTCGGTGCCGGACTTCTCGCGGCAGCCCTCGAGGGCCGCGTACACGATGGACTCGGCGAGCTGACGCTTGCCACGGAGCAGGATCTTGTTCACCAGCTGGGTGACCAGCGGCGAGTTGTACACCGGGTCAGCGACCAGTGGCCGCCGCGGAGCGGGTCCCTTACGCGGCATGTCAGCTCTTCTCCTTCTTCGCGCCGTAACGGCTGCGCGCCTGCTTGCGGTTACGGACACCCTGGGTGTCCAGCGAACCGCGAACGATCTTGTAACGCACGCCGGGGAGGTCCTTCACCCGGCCACCGCGAACGAGCACGATCGAGTGCTCCTGCAGGTTGTGACCGACACCGGGGATGTAGGCGGTCACCTCGATCTGGCTGCTGAGCTTCACGCGAGCGACCTTGCGCAGCGCCGAGTTCGGCTTCTTCGGGGTGGTGGTGTACACGCGGGTGCACACGCCGCGCCGCTGAGGAGAACCCTTCAGCGCCGGGGTCTTGGTCTTGGTCGTCTTCGCCTGGCGGCCCTTTCGGACCAGCTGCTGGATCGTGGGCACCGGGTTTCTCCGCTCCCTTCGGCCGCATCCGCGGCCGCGCCGTCTGCTCGTTAACCGGCCTGATGACCGGCTCTCCTACATTCCGACCAGGGTCACCTCGCGGAGACCCCGGCACCCGCGGTCGGGCGTGTCGCCCTCGTCACGGCCCCGTTGCGCCGCTCTCGCGTGCGTACCGGGTTTGTCACCGGCGCGCGGGTCGCCCCGCTCCGGGTCCTTTGGCTTGTCGCACCGCCGCCCGTAAGCCGGAAACAGCGCACGCACAATTTGCCCGGGCATGCCCGGGCACAAGGGGAAAGAGTACCTACCACAACCGCCCAGGTCAAAACGGAACGGCCCGGCGACTTCTCACACCCGCCGACCGGATCTCGTCCTGCCCCGTCGCCCGCGATGGGCACCTACGAATACAAGTGTACCGGCTCCCCCGCAGAAGCACCCATCACCCCCGGCGGGACCGGAAGCCTTCCGCGAGACACCCCCGTCAGGTGCCGGATCTGTCGCGGGTCACCGTCACGTCAAGGCGAGGAGCAGAGCCAGACCCAGGCCCAGGAGGCTGATCAACGCTCCCGCCGCGCCGCAACTGATCCCGGCCATCGCCAACCCTCGGCCGGTGAACTGGACCGTGGAGGGCGCGGCCGGGCGACGGATCTGCCGCCGGCCGAGGAGCCCGATGACGACCGCCGCGCCACCGGACAGCACACCCAGCGCGGCGAACGCCCCGGAGGCCCAGGCCCCGCCGTCGTTCTTGAAGGCCACGCCGAAGCACACCACGAGCAGCGACACCAGGACCGAGGCGACCCCCGCCACCAGCGCCCCGACGGCCAGCCCGGAGGTGACCGGCGGCACGTCCAGGTGCACGACACCGTACGGCGTACCCGAGACCGTCTCCACCCGCTTCGGCGGCCGGCGTTGGTCATCGCTGGGAGGCGGAACCGAACGCCCCGGTGTCCCACCCCACCCGGGGCCGTGCCCCGGCGGCGGACCCCACCCGGGCGGCACACCGGGCCCCGACGACGGCGGACCCCAGCCGTACGGCACTCCCGGCCCACCTGCCGGCGGACCCCAACCCGGCACCGCAGACGTCGGTCCGCCTGCCGGCGGACCCCAACCGTGCGGCACCCCGGCCCCCGGCGCGGGCGGGCCTGAGCCCGGCGGCACACCGGGCCCCGATCCGGGCGGGCCCCAGGCGTGCGGCGTCGGGGCCGGCGCGCTCGAGACCGGGTACGGCTGCGCCGAGCCGGGCGTCGTGGGCGCACCCCAACCGGTCGGACCCTCGCCGGGGTGCGGTGCCGGAGGTGGCGTCGGGAGCGTGGGGGACGCCTGCGGGTCTGGCTCGTCGCCCGGGCCGGGTCGCGCCCAGTCACTGGGCTGGGACGGAGGAGCCGGCGGGTCCGGAGGGCCGGCCGGTTCGTCCGCAGCGGGGCGCACCGGTTCCGTCACGAGGTCCTCCTGTCGAAAAGGCCGCCACCGTCGCACGGCGGACACCGGCCAGGCTACCGCCGCCGGGGCCGCCACCCGCGCCCGGCGCGGCAGCCGCCGGCTCAGTCCATGTTCGCCGGGTAGTCGTGACCGAACGGCGCGCCGGCCAGGCGGACCACCCCGACGACCACCGCGGCCACCACGCTGACCGCGACCAGGACCAGGCCGGCCCAGGCCATCCACTCTCCCCGACGCAGCCAGACGCCGCCGGTCAGGAAACCCCCCGAGGCGTACGCCTCGCGACGCGCCTGCCGGGCCAGTTGCAGGGCCACCGTGGCCGGCACCACACCGCCGATGAACAGCCCGGTCAGCATGCCGATGAGGCCCAGCGCGAAGACCGCCCGTGCCTTCGTGGCGCGCGCCGGGTCCGGGTCCAGCGGGTGGCGCAGGCCCTGCTGGGCGACGGACACCTGCCCGGGTGCGGTCGTCATCCCCCCATCATGCCGAACCCGGCCCGGGGGTGGGTGGGCACGGACACGACGAGGCCCCCGGCTTTCACCGGGGGCCTCGTCGTGTTACTGGTGCTTAGCGGTACGACCCGAAGTCGAAGTCGTCCAGCGGCACTGCCTGCCCGCCGGCCGGCCCGAACCCGTAGTCGGTCTCCGGGTAACCGGTCATCGAGTAGACCTTGGCCTTGGCCTCCTCGGTCGGCTCGACCCGGACGTTGCGGTACTTGCTGATGCCGGTACCCGCCGGGATGAGCTTTCCGATGATCACGTTCTCCTTGAGGCCGACGAGCGAGTCGCTGCGCGAGTTGATCGCAGCGTCGGTCAGCACCCGGGTGGTCTCCTGGAAGGAGGCCGCCGAGAGCCAGGAGTCGGTGGCCAGCGAGGCCTTGGTGATACCCATCAGCACCGGACGACCAGCGGCGGGCTCGCCGCCCTCCGAGACGAGCCGGCGGTTCTCCGACTCGAACAGCGCCCGGTCGACGAGCACACCCGGCAGGAACTCGGTCGAGCCGGAGTCGATGACCGTCACCCGCTTGAGCATCTGGCGGATGATGATCTCGATGTGCTTGTCGTGGATGAGCACACCCTGCGAGCGGTAGACCTCCTGGACCTCACTGGTCAGGTGGACCTGGACCGCCCGCGGACCCATGATCCGCAGCAGCTCGTGCGGGTCGATGGTGCCCTCGGTCAGCTTCTCGCCGACCGCGACGTGACCGCCGTCGTGGGTCCGGAGCTTGACCCGCTTCGAGATCTTGTCGTAGACGATCTCTTCGCTGCCGTCGTCCGGTACCACAATGATCTTGCGCGAGCGCTCGCCGTCCTCGATCCGGATCCGACCGGGGGTGTCGGCGATGGGCGCCTTACCCTTCGGGACCCGGGCCTCGAAGATTTCCTGCACACGCGGCAGACCCTGGGTGATGTCCTCACCCGCGACACCACCGGTGTGGAAGGTACGCATCGTCAGCTGCGTACCGGGCTCACCGATGGACTGGGCGGCGATGATGCCGACCGCCTCGCCGATGTCGACCGACTTACCGGTCGGCAGCGAACGGCCGTAGCAGGCCGCGCAGACGCCCAGCTTCGACTCGCAGGTGAGCACGCTGCGCACCCGGACCGTCTCCACACCAGCGGCGACGATCTTGTCGACCCCGATGGAGTTGATGTCCTGACCGCGCTCGGCCACCACGGTGCCGTCCGGCCCCTTGATGTCGTCGGCCAGGGTACGGGCGTGCACGCTGGTCTCGGCGTGGGTGTGGACGACGAGCTTGCCGTCCAGCTTCTCGCCGATCTGCATCGGGATCGCCCGGTCGGTGCCGCAGTCTTCCTCGCGGATGATGACGTCCTGCGACACGTCCACCAGACGACGGGTCAGGTAACCCGAGTCGGCGGTCCGCAGCGCGGTGTCGGCGAGACCCTTACGGGCACCGTGCGTGGAGATGAAGTACTCCAGCACGGACAGACCCTCCCGGTAGCTGGCCTTGATCGGCCGCGGGATGATCTCGCCCTTGGGGTTGGCCACCAGACCACGGATCGCCGCGATCTGCCGGAGCTGGAGCAGGTTACCGCGAGCACCCGAGTTGATCATCTTCCACAGTGGGTTCTCCTGCGGCAGCGCGGTGTCCATCTCCTTGGCGACCTCGTTGGTCGCCTTGGTCCAGATCTCGATGAGCTCGCCGCGACGCTCCTCGGCGGTCATCAGACCACGCTGGTACTGCTTGTCGATCTGGTCGGCGTCCTTCTCGTACCGCGCCAGGATCTCCGCCTTACGCGGCGGAGCGATGACGTCCTCCATGCCGATCGTCACGCCGGACCAGGTGGCCCAGTGGAAACCGGCCTCCTTGAGCCCGTCCAGGGTGGCGGCCAGCGCCACCTTGGGGAAGCGCTCGGCGAGGTCGTTGACGATCGCGGAGAGCTGACCCTTGCGGATCTCGTAGTTCACGAAGCGGTAGCCCTGCGGCAGCGTCTCGTTGAACAGCACCCGACCCAGGGTGGTCTCCACGGTCAGCGGGTCGCCCTCGACCCAGCCCTCCGGGGCGGTCCACGCCTCGGCACCGGAGCCGTTGTCGACACCGACCACGTTCCGAAGACGGATCTTCACCGGCGCCTGCAGGTGCAGCTCGCCGTTGTCGAAGGCCATCCGCGCCTCGGCGTCCGAGCTGAACGCCCGGCCCTCGCCCCGCTCACCGGCGGTGCGGTGGGTGAGGTGGTAGAGACCGATGACCATGTCCTGGGTGGGCATGGTGACCGGCTTACCGTCGGCCGGCTTGAGGATGTTGTTCGACGACAGCATCAGGATCCGGGCCTCGGCCTGTGCCTCGGCGGACAGCGGCACGTGCACCGCCATCTGGTCACCGTCGAAGTCGGCGTTGAACGCGGTGCAGACCAGCGGGTGGATCTGGATCGCCTTGCCCTCGACCAACTGCGGCTCGAAGGCCTGGATGCCCAGGCGGTGCAGGGTCGGTGCACGGTTGAGCAGCACCGGGTGCTCGCCGATGACCTCTTCGAGCACGTCCCACACGACCGGGCGCTGACGCTCGACCATCCGCTTGGCGGACTTGATGTTCTGTGCGTGGTTGAGGTCGACCAGCCGCTTCATCACGAACGGCTTGAACAGCTCCAGTGCCATCTGCTTGGGCAGACCGCACTGGTGCAGCTTGAGCTTCGGGCCGACCACGATGACGGAACGGCCCGAGTAGTCGACGCGCTTGCCCAGCAGGTTCTGCCGGAACCGGCCCTGCTTGCCCTTGAGCATGTCGGACAGCGACTTGAGCGGGCGGTTACCCGGACCGGTGACCGGCCGGCCGCGACGGCCGTTGTCGAACAGCGCGTCGACGGCCTCCTGGAGCATCCGCTTCTCGTTGTTGACGATGATCTCGGGAGCGCCGAGGTCGATCAGCCGCTTGAGACGGTTGTTCCGGTTGATCACGCGGCGGTACAGGTCGTTCAGGTCCGAGGTCGCGAAGCGGCCACCGTCGAGCTGCACCATCGGGCGCAGGTCCGGCGGGATGACCGGGACGCAGTCCAGCACCATGCCGAGCGGCGAGTTGCGGGTGTTCAGGAACGCCGCGACGACCTTGAGTCGCTTGAGCGCCCGGATCTTCCGCTGGCCCTTGCCGGACCGGATGGTCTCCCGCAGGCTCTCGGCCTCGGCGTCGAGGTCCATGTTCTGGACCAGCGCCTTGATCGCCTCCGCGCCCATCGAGCCGGTGAAGTACTCACCGAACCGGTCGCGCAGCTCGCGGTAGAGCAGCTCGTCGGTGACAAGCTGCTTCGGCTCCAGCTTGCGGAAGGTGTCCAGCACCTCGTCCAGGCGGTCGATCTCGCGCTGGGCCCGGTCGCGGATCTGGCGCATCTCGCGCTCTCCGCCCTCCTTGACCTTGCGCCGGACGTCCGCCTTGGCACCCTCGGCCTCCAGCTCGGCCAGGTCGGCCTCGAGCTTGGCGGCCCGCTTCTCGATCTCCGAGTCGCGGCTGTTCTCGGACTGCCGCTTCTCGGCCAGGATCTCGTTCTCGATCGTCGAGAGGTCACGGTGACGCGACTCCGCGTCCACGCTCGTCACGACGTACGAGGCGAAGTAGATGATCTTCTCGAGGTCCTTGGGGGCGAGGTCCAGCAGGTAGCCCAGCCGGCTCGGAACGCCCTTGAAGTACCAGATGTGGGTCACCGGAGCGGCGAGCTCGATGTGCCCCATCCGCTCACGGCGCACCTTGGAGCGGGTCACCTCGACGCCGCAGCGCTCACAGATGATGCCCTTGAACCGCACGCGCTTGTACTTACCGCAGTAGCACTCCCAGTCCCGCTGAGGACCGAAGATCTTCTCGCAGAAGAGCCCGTCCTTTTCCGGCTTCAGGGTGCGGTAGTTGATGGTCTCAGGCTTCTTGACCTCGCCGTGCGACCACTGACGGATGTCGTCGGCGGTGGCGAGACCAATGCGCAGCTCGTCGAAGAAGTTGACGTCGAGCACTATGTCCCCTATGTCGTCGTCTGTACTGCTAATTCTCGGGTGGAGTCGGGGGGGGGGGGGGGGGGCCCCCCCCCCCCCCCCCCGACCGCTCACCTCAGACCTCTTCGACCGAGCTCGGCTCGCGCCGGGACAGGTCGATGCCCAGCTCCTCAGCGGCCCGGAACACCTCGTCGTCGGTCTCGCGCATCTCCAGGGCCACACCGTCGCTGGAAAGCACCTCAACGTTGAGGCACAGCGACTGCAGCTCCTTGAGCAGCACCTTGAACGACTCCGGGATGCCCGGCTCCGGGATGTTCTCGCCCTTGACGATGGCCTCGTAGACCTTCACCCGGCCGAGCACGTCGTCGGACTTGATCGTGAGCAGCTCCTGCAGGGCGTAGGCAGCGCCGTACGCCTGCATCGCCCAGCACTCCATCTCACCGAAACGCTGACCACCGAACTGCGCCTTACCACCCAGCGGCTGCTGCGTGATCATCGAGTACGGGCCGGTCGACCGAGCGTGGATCTTGTCGTCGACCAGGTGGTTGAGCTTCAGGATGTAGACGTAACCGACCGCGATCGGGTCCGGCAGAGGCTCACCGGAACGACCGTCGAACAGCTGCGCCTTACCTGTGCGCCCGATCAGCTGCTTGCCGTCCCGGTTGGGCAGGGTCGACTCGAGCAGACCGGAGATCTCCTCCTCGCGGGCACCGTCGAAGACCGGGGTGGCCACGTTGGTGTCCCCCACGGACTCGTGCGCGTCGATCGAGCGAAGCTGGCGCTTCCACTCGGCGTCGTCGCCCTCGACCTTCCAACCGGTCTTGGCGACCCAACCGAGGTGGGTCTCCAGCACCTGGCCGATGTTCATCCGGCTCGGCACACCGAGCGGGTTGAGCACGATGTCGACCGGGGTGCCGTCCTCGAGGAACGGCATGTCCTCGACCGGCAGGATCTTCGAGATGACGCCCTTGTTGCCGTGCCGGCCGGCGAGCTTGTCGCCGTCCTGGATCTTGCGCTTCTGGGCGACGTAGACCCGGACCAGCTCGTTGACACCCGGCGGCAACTCGTCGCCGTCCTCGCGGGAGAACGTGCGCACACCGATGACCGTGCCGGTCTCGCCGTGCGGCACCTTCAGCGAGGTGTCCCGAACCTCACGCGCCTTCTCACCGAAGATCGCGCGGAGCAGCCGCTCCTCCGGGGTCAGCTCGGTCTCGCCCTTGGGCGTGACCTTGCCGACCAGGATGTCGCCGGGGACGACCTCGGCGCCGATCCGGATGATGCCGCGCTCGTCGAGGTCAGCGAGCATTTCCTCGCTGACGTTCGGGATGTCGCGGGTGATCTCCTCCGGACCGAGCTTGGTGTCCCGGGCGTCGACCTCGTGCTCCTCGATGTGGATCGAGGTGAGCACGTCCTGCTGCACGAGGCGCTGCGACAGGATGATCGCGTCCTCGTAGTTGTGGCCCTCCCAGCACATGAACGCCACCAGCAGGTTGCGTCCGAGTGCCATCTCGCCCTCGTCGGTGCACGGACCGTCGGCGATGACCTGACCGGCCTCGACGCGGTCGCCCTCGAAGACCACCGGCTTCTGGTTGACGCAGGAGCCGGCGTTGGAGCGGCGGAACTTGTGCAGCAGGTACGTCCGGCGGTGGCCGTCGTCCTGGTGGATGGTGACGTAGTCGGCGCAGAGATCCTCGATCACACCGCCGACCTCGGCGACCACCACGTCGCCAGCGTCGACCGCGGCCCGGTACTCCATGCCCGTACCCACGAGCGGCGCCTCGGCCTTGACCAGCGGCACCGCCTGGCGCTGCATGTTCGCGCCCATCAGTGCCCGGTTGGCGTCGTCGTGCTCGAGGAACGGGATCATGGCGGTCGCGACCGAGGTCATCTGCCGGGGCGAGACGTCCATGTAGTCGACGGCACCGGGGACGACGTCCTCGGTCTCGCCGCCCTTACGACGGCAGAGCACCCGGTCCTCGGCGAACGTGCCGTCAGCCTTCAGGCGCGCGTTGGCCTGGGCCTTGACGAACCGGTCCTCCTCGTCCGCGGTCAGGTAGTCGATCTGGTCGGTGACCCGACCCTCGACGACCTTCCGGTACGGCGTCTCGATGAAGCCGAACGGGTTGACCCGGGCAAAGGTGGACAGCGCGCCGATCAGGCCGATGTTCGGGCCTTCAGGCGTCTCGATCGGGCACATCCGGCCGTAGTGGGACGGGTGCACGTCGCGGACCTCGAAGCCGGCCCGCTCCCGGGACAGACCACCCGGGCCGAGCGCGCTCAGCCGACGCCGGTGGGTCAGGCCCGCCAGCGGGTTGGTCTGGTCCATGAACTGGGACAGCTGGGACGTCCCGAAGAACTCCTTGATCGCCGCCACCACCGGGCGGATGTTGATCAGGGTCTGCGGGGTGATCGCCTCGACGTCCTGCGTGGTCATCCGCTCGCGGACGACCCGCTCCATCCGGGACAGGCCGACCCGAACCTGGTTCTGGATCAGCTCACCCACGGTGCGGAGGCGCCGGTTGCCGAAGTGGTCGATGTCGTCGGCCTCGTAGCCGTCCTCACCGGCGTGCAGCCGGCACAGGTACTCCACGGTGGCGACGATGTCGTCCTCGGTCAGCGTGCCGGTGGTGATCGGCACGTCGACTTCCAGCTTCTTGTTGAACTTGTAGCGCCCGACCTTGGCGACGTCGTACCTCTTCGGGTTGAAGAAGAGGTTGTCGAGCAGGGTCTGGGCGTTCTCGCGCGTCGGCGGCTCGCCAGGGCGCAGCTTGCGGTAGATGTCGAGCAGGGCCTCGTCGGCGCCGGCGATGTGGTCCTTCTCGAGCGTGGTCATCATCAGCTCGGACCAGCCGAACTTCTCACGAATACGCTCGGCCGACCATCCGATGGCCTTGAGCAGGACGGTGACGGCCTGCCGACGCTTACGGTCGATGCGTACGCCGACCGTGTCGCGCTTGTCGATGTCGAACTCCAGCCAGGCACCCCGACTCGGGATGACCTTGACGCTGGAGAGGTCGCGGTCGGAGGTCTTGTCCGGCTGCTTGTCGAAGTACACGCCCGGGGACCGGACGAGCTGGCTGACCACGACGCGCTCGGTGCCGTTGATGACGAAGGTGCCCTTGGGCGTCATCATCGGGAAGTCACCCATGAACACCGTCTGGCTCTTGATCTCGCCAGTGGTGTTGTTGGTGAACTCCGCGGTCACGAAGAGCGGAGCGCAGTAGGTCAGGTCCTTCTCCTTGCACTCCTCGATCGAGGCCTTGACCTCATCGAAGCGCGGCGCTGAGAAGGAGAGCGACATGGTGCCGGAGAAGTCCTCAATGGGACTGATCTCTTCAAGGATCTCCGCGAGACCCGAGCGTGCGTGCGGGTCGTCCGCCGACCGGCCCTGCCAAGCCTCGTTGCCGACGAGCCAGTCGAAGGACTCGTTCTGAATGGCAAGGAGGTTGGGGACCTCGAGGTGTTCGGTGATCCTGCCGAATGAAACTCGGCGGGGAGCGAATGCGCTCGACGTACGACTGGTCTTCGCAGGGCGGGAAGCTGCCAAGATGCGTCCTTCCGAGGACCGGTGCTGCAGAACGGCTGGTACGCGTGCACTCCAATGACCCCACCAGAAATATCCGTAAACGGACATTTCCGAGCAGGGGTCAAGTCGGAAGGCAGCGCAAACTAGCAGTGTAGCCGAGAGGCTAACCGCTGTCCAGCCCACCCCGCAGGTTGTTTGCGGAGCGCACCTCGACCCCCGTCAACCGGGGTCTGCCGGGCCGCTCAGAACGCAACTCCCCACTGGGCCGCTCGGGTTACCGCGACCGATGGTGCCGTCGCTGTCATACCCACGTCGTGGCCGTCGCAAGCGCGGTGTCTTGCTGGTGTCAGCGTGCCTGGCAGCCCCGGGCCGCGTCAAGGGCCGGTATTGCCCTCGCGCCGTGTTTCCCCCTGGAGGGCGACCCGCCGCCCGCACTTCGGTCGACGGCGGCGCTGGTCGGAGCCCAGCTCAGGGCCGATCGGAGTCAGCCGCACCAACACGGCGGGCGGTGATCCGTGTCGGATCACCGCCCGCCGCGACGCGATGGTGTCCCAGCTCACGAGCCGGGCACGCGTGTGTGGAACGTCAGGTCACTTGAGGGTGACCTTGGCGCCCTCACCCTCGAGCTTGGCCTTCGCCTTGTCGGCGGTCTCCTTGTTGACCTTCTCCAGGATGGCCTTCGGCGCGGACTCGACCGCGTCCTTGGCCTCCTTGAGGCCCAGGCCGGTCAGCTCACGCACGACCTTGATGACCTGGATCTTCTTGCCGCCGTCAGCCTCGAGGATGACGTCGAACTCGTCCTGCTCCGGCTCGGCCTCGGCAGCGGCGCCGCCGCCACCGCCACCCGGGCCCGCGATCGCGACCGGAGCGGCCGCGGTGACCTCGAAGGTCGTCTCGAACTGCTTCACGAACTCAGAGAGCTCGATCAGCGTCATCTCCTTGAACGCGTCGAGCAGCTCGTCGGTGCTGAGCTTCGCCATATCTGGCGTCCTTTCCTGATTCTGTTAAGTAAGAACTGGTGCGCCGTGGGGGCCTCAGGCCGCCTCGGCGCCCTCCTTCTCGCGCTTGTCCTGCAGTGCAGCCGCCAGACGGGCGGTCTTCGACAGCGGGGCCTGGAACAGGGCCGCGGCCTTGCTCAGGTTGCCCTTCATCGCGCCGGCCAGCTTGGCCAGCAGCACCTCGCGGGACTCCAGGTCGGCAAGCTTCGTGACCTCGGCCGCGGTGATGGCCTTGCCCTCGAAGACACCGCCCTTGATGACGAGCTTCGGGTTGGCCTTCGCGAAGTCGCGAAGCCCCTTCGCCGCCTCGACGACGTCGCCCGAAACGAAAGTCAGCGCGGTAGGACCGGTGAACAGCTCGTCGAGGCCGGTGATGCCCGCGTCCGTCGCAGCACGCTTGGCCAGCGTGTTCTTCGCGACCGTGTAGCTGGTGTCGGCGCCGAGCGAGCGCCGAAGCTGGGTGAGCTGGGAAACCGTCAGACCGCGGTACTCGGTCAGCACGGTGGCGCCCGAGCTGCGGAAGCTCTCGGTCAGCTCAGCGACGGCCGTGGCCTTGTCGGCCCGGATCGGCTTGTCCGCCATGTCCCTCCTCTCTCGTTACTCGAGGCTGGTCCCCGTCTCAGCCGAAGCCGGAACGGGGGCGGAGGCAGCACGACAACGAAAAAGCCCCGGCGCAGGGCGCACGGGGCGAGGGCCGGCGGATCATCGTGGTCGGCGGACCACGTTCACTGCCGAGTTACGCTTGCCGCCCTACGCGGGTCGCCCGTTGTCGCGGGACCTTCGACCGTGCCGGAGCACGGTGACCAGCGGTCTCTGGGTGGTTCCTCATCCATGAGAACACGGATGACTGTTGAAGACTACGCGCCCAGCTCACCAGCGCCAAATCGCCCCTGGTGAGCTGGGTCACCGGACGGGGTCAGCCCTGGGGGCGCCGCCGCCACAGGTAGCCACCGACGACCGCGGCGCTCCAGGCCAGCGCCCACCCGGTCAACCCCAGCAGGGTCAGCGCGGCCGCGTCGCCCGCGGTGGTGCGGGCGACCGCCATGATCGGCGGTGCCAGCCAGGGGGCCACCGAGTCGGTCAGGCCGAACACCACCGCGCCGACCCCGCCGAGGGCCAAGACCGCGACGCCGTACCCCGCGCCGCCGACCGAGGCCCGGCTGGCCAGCGCCCCGAGAGCAACCGCAGCGGGTACGACGAGCAGGTGCGCCCACAGCCCCAGCGCGAGACCGACCGGAATCGAACGGTCTCCCGGGTCGACCGGACCGGACACCCCGCCCACCAGCCACGGGAAGAGCAGCGCGACGGCCACCGTCACCAGCGCCGCCACCGCGGCGGCGAACAGCCCGGCCAACCGCTCCCGGGCCACCCCGACCGTCACCTGCGCCAGCCGACGCTGCACGTCCGGCTCGACGTCCAACAGGATCTTGGTCTGCCAGGCGAGCACCGGGAACAGCACGACCGCGGAGACGCCGTACGCCTCCGCCGGCTGGGCGCGGCCACCGCCGTAGAGGATGCCGAGCGTGATCAGGCCGGCGAGGATCGGTGCCACCGCTCGGCCGGTGCGCAGGAGACCGGCCAGCCGCATCCGGACCAGGGCGGTCACCGGGCCTCCCCCGTCGCCGGCTCGACCATGGCGTCGGGGGCGTCCGGTCGCTCCGCTGGCGACTCCCCGGCCACGTCGAGCGGCGGCTCGGCGGGTCGGGCAGCACCTGCCGCCCGGAACGGCTCGGCCGGTCGGGCCTGGAGTCCGGCGGTGGAGGCGTCGGCGCGTACCCGAAGCACCTGATGGCCCTCGGCGCGCAACCGGGCGACGGTGCCGGCGACCCGCGCGGCCGGCACCGCGACCTCGACCACCGCGATCGTCTCGTCCGTCGACGACGTCCCCTCGGAGAGCGTGCCGTCGGCGACCACCAGGCGTCGCGCGGACGGCAGGCGGACCGTCTCGCCACGATGGTCGCTGACCAGGACGGACCCGTTGGCGGCGAGCACCTCGGCGATCAACTCGGGCACCAGTTCGCGGGTGGTGGCGTCCAGCCCCTCCCACGGCTCGTCGAGCACCAGCAGGCCCGGCGGGCGCAGCATCGCCTGGGCCAGGCCCACCTTCTGCGCGGTGCCCTTGGACAGCTCCGGTAGCCGGACCGAGCGGAAGGCGGACAACCCGAGCCGGTCGGTCCAGGAGGTCACCGCCTCGTCGGCCGCAGCCCGGCCCAGCCCCGCCACCCGGGCCATCCCGGTCAGGTAGCGGGTCACGGTGAACGGTTGGTCGGCGGGGAAACGCTCCGGCACCCACCCCACCCGCGCCGGCCGGTCGGTGACCCGACCCCGGCCCGGCCGGAGGACCCCCGCGGCCACCTGGAGCAGCGTCGACTTGCCCACCCCGTTGCGGCCCAGCACGATCGCCACCTCGCCGGGACCGATCCGCACGTCGACACCCCGCAGCACCCACGGCCCCCGCCGGTGGTACCGCAACCAGACATTCTCCAGCCGCATGGGGTCGAGCGTGCCACACCTCGAACGCGCCGGGGCGCCGCCACAGTCGTGGCGGCGCCCCGGTGGAGCGAACTGTCGACTCAGGCGTCGGCCTGGTCCTCCCGGAGGTTCTTCACCAGGTTCGGGTCGACCGGGACACCCGGGCCCATCGTGGTGGTCAGGATGACCTTGCGGAGGTACTTGCCCTTGGCCGCGGACGGCTTGGCACGCAGCACCTCGTCGAGCACCGCGGCGTAGTTGTCCACCAGCTGGCTCTCGGTGAAGGAGGCCTTGCCGATGATCAGGTGCAGGTTGGAGTGCTTGTCCACCCGGAAGGTGATCTTGCCGCCCTTGATGTCCGACACCGCCTTGGTGACGTCCATGGTCACCGTGCCGGTCTTCGGGTTCGGCATGAGACCGCGCGGGCCCAGGATCCGCGCGATCCGGCCGATCTTGGCCATCTGGTCCGGCGTGGCGATCGCCGCGTCGAAGTCGAGCCAACCACCCTGGATCCGGGCGACCAGCTCGTCGGTGCCCACCTCGTCGGCACCCGCGGCGGCGGCCTCTTCGGCCTTCGCGCCACTGGCGAACACGATCACGCGGGCGGTCTTACCGGTGCCGTGCGGCAGGTTGACCGTGCCGCGGACCATCTGGTCCGCCTTGCGGGGGTCGACGCCGAGGCGCATGGCGACCTCGACCGTGGCGTCGAACTTGACGTTGGTGGTCTCCTTGGCCAGCTTCACGGCCTCGGTGGGGGTGTACAGCTTCGACCGGTCGATGACATCGGCGGCCTTGCGGTAGCTCTTGCTGCGCTGCATTGCTGATTACTCCTGTGGTCTCTGGCGGGCCGCTCGGCGCGAGCCCTCCCACGGTCGGAACGAAGGTCGGGGCAGACGTCAGTCGTTGACGGTGATGCCCATCGACCGGGCGGTGCCGGCGATGATCTTCTCGGCCTGCTCGAGGCTGTTGGCGTTGAGGTCGGCCATCTTCTTCTCGGCGATCTCACGAAGCTGGCCACGGCTGACCGCGCCGACCTTGTCGGACTGCGGAACGCCAGACCCCTTCTGCACACCGGCGGCCTTGAGCAGCAGCCGGGCGGCGGGCGGGGTCTTCAGCACGAACGTGAAGGACCGGTCCTCGTAGACGCTGATCTCGGCGGGGACGATGTCGCCCCGCTGGGACTCGGTCTGCGCGTTGTAGGACTTGCAGAACTCCATGATGTTCACGCCGTGCTGGCCGAGCGCGGGGCCGACCGGCGGCGCCGGCGTGGCCTGGCCCGCAGGCAACTGAAGCGTGAACGTCTTGACGAGCTTCTTCTTCGGAGGCATGTCACTTCCTGGGGCTTGGAGCTGGGAAAATGCGGCTGTCGCCGCCCTCGGGCGCGCACGGTCAGCGCGGTGGGACAGCGGCGACATTCAAGAGTAGCGCAGGCCGCAGCCCACTCGTCCGCCGAGGTCGAGCGGGAGCGCGTACGCCGACGTCGGCGGCGGGTCGGACCCGCCGCCGACGACCAGTCAGATCTTGGCGACCTGGTTGAAGTTGAGCTCCACCGGAGTCTCGCGACCGAAGATCGACACCAGCACCTTGAGCTTCTGCTGGTCGGCGTTGATCTCGCTGATCGTGGCCGGCAGCGACGCGAACGCGCCGTCGGTGACGGTGACGGAGTCGCCCACCTCGAAGTCGAGGACCTTGATCTCCGGCTTCGCCTTCTTCTGCTCGGTCTCCACAGCGGGCGCCAACCACTTCAGCACCTCGTCGAGCGAGAGCGGAGCGGGCCGGTCGGCCCGGTCGGTCGCGCCGACGAAGCCGGTCACCCCCGGGGTGTTCCGCACGCAGGAGTAGGACTCGGCGGTCAGCTCCATCCGGACCAGGATGTAACCCGGGAAGACCTTGGCCTGGATCTGCGAACGCTTACCGTTCTTGACCTCGACCTCTTCCCGGGTCGGCACCTCGACCTGGTAGATGAAGTCCTCCATGTCGAGGCTCGTGATCCGGGTCTCGAGGTTGGTCTTCACCTTGTTCTCGTAACCGGCGTACGAGTGCACCACATACCAGTCACCCGGTGCGTAACGCAGCTTCTGGCGCAGCTCGGCGACGGGGTCGTAGTCCTCGTCCGGTGCGGGCTCGGTGGTGGGGAACTCCGGCTCGCTGGCGGCCTCAACCGACTCGTCACCAGCCGCCGTCGCGACCGTGGACTGCTCGTCCACCGGTCCGGCGGTCTCGTCGTACTCAGGCACGCTCGCTCACTTCCGTCACTATGGCTGGAGGCAGCCGGTCAGTCCGAGTTGCCAAAGACAAACAACACGACCTTGGCGAAGCCGAAGTCCAGCACACCCACGATCGTCAGCATCACCGTGACGAACGCCACCACCACGGCGGTGTAGGTCAGCAACTCCTTGCGGGTCGGCCAGATGACCTTACGCAGTTCGGCAACGACCTCGCGGAAGAACCGGGCGATGCGGCCGAAGACGCCCACCCGACCCGTCTCCGACCGAGTGGTCGGCCGGCTGTCCGCCGACTCCGCCCGGGCACGGGACCGCGTGGCGGTACCTCCCCGGGAAACCGGCTCGTCCGCGCTGGAGGCGTCGTCGTCGGCTACCTCGTCGACGACCTCGTCGTCCAGACGATCGTCGCCGGCGTCCTCGCCGTGCCGCTTGTTGTCGGCCACTTCGCCCTCCGTCGCGGAATCTGGGGTCGCACGCCGAACGGCGTACGCGGCGCTGGTCACGCCGGCCGGGCCCAACCGTCCCGCGACGGGCCGCGGCCGGTGGATCACCGGAGGGCCCGAATGCCTCGAGCCACCCCGCCGATGCCACCACCACGGGCCGGACGCCGCCGAGCTGGCGGCGCGACCCACGGGAACGGTCAGGCCTGAGGCGCAGGGGTGACAGGACTTGAACCTGCAGCCTGCGGTTTTGGAGACCGCTGCTCTGCCAATTGAGCTACACCCCTATGTGGCAACACTCGCCCCACGCGGCCACAGACGACCGTGCAGGGGTCACTTGCCCCACGGCGGACCAGTGTACGGGTACCCGCCCGACTTTCCCAACCGGTCTCTCCACCACGCGTGGCGGGCTCGGTTCAGCGTGTCGTACGGATGGTCGCCCGCGCCTGCGACAGCACCTTGTCGCCCAGACACGTGGCGGTCACCTCGAGTCGGGTGAGACCGTCCTCGGTCACCTCACGGACCCGTGCGGTGACCTCGATCTCGGTCCCCTGGTCGTCGTCCGGCACCACCACCGGCCGGGTGAAGCGCACGCCGTACTCGACCACCGCGTCCGGCGACCCGGCCCACTCGGTGACCGCCCGGCCGACGAGCGCCATGGTGAACATGCCGTGGGCGATCACCCCGGGCAGACCCACACCGGTGGCGACCCGGTCGCTCCAGTGGATCGGGTTGAAGTCACCCGAGGCGCCGGCGTAGCGGATCAGGTCCGCGCGGGTCACCCGGAACGTCTGTGCCGACAACTCCATCTCACGCCTCCCCGCGAATGACGTACCTGGCCCAGACGGCCACCACGGGCTCCCCGCCGACGGTGCTCACGTCGGTGCGCGTGGTCAGGAAGCCGTGCCCACCCCGGGTGCTGACGTCCTCGATCGTGTTGGTGCAGACCAGCTCGTCGCCGGCGACCACCGGCCTGGTGTACGCGAACCGCTGGTCCCCGTGCACCAGGCGGCTGTAGTCGACACCCAGGGCCGGGTCCTCGATGATCTGGCGGCTCGCGGCCATCGTCACGATCACCGGGAACGTCGGCGGAGCCACCACGTCGGGGTGGCCCAGCGCCTGCGCGGCCTCCGGGTCGTGGTGAGCCGGGTCGGTGGCACCGATGGCGCTCGCGAACTCGCGAATCTTTTCTCGGCCCACCTGGTAGGGGGCGGTCGGCGGATACGTCCGGCCGACGAAGGAAGGGTCCAGAGGCATGCCGCGAACCTACACGGAAAGGCCAAACGCCGACCTGATCGGTAGGCAGCGGCGGAGCCGTGCCAAACCGGTCAGATCGGCGTTTAGAAGCTTCGACAACGGCCGGCCCGAGGCCGGCCCGCAGTCAGCGGGTCTCGCGGTGGACCGTGTGCCGACCGTCGCGCGGGCAGAACTTCTTCAGCTCGATGCGGTCGGGGTCGTTGCGCCGGTTCTTGCGCGTGATGTAGTTGCGCTCCTTGCACTCCACACACGCCAAAGTGATCTTCGGCCGGACATCGGTAGCCTTCGCCACGGCGGAGTGCCTTCCTCGCTAACGGAAACAACTACGACGCGCCAGCCTAGACGCTGACAGCGCGGACATGCAAAGTGGGCGCCAGAAGCGCCCATTCTTACGACCACCGGCAACGAGCCCGGAAGACGAGAGTAGCGGTGGCCGGACTTGAACCGGCGACACAGCGATTATGAGCCGCTTGCTCTACCATCTGAGCTACACCGCTGCGATGGGTCCAGCTGAACCCTCGAGCCCCCTTACGGAATCGAACCGTAGACCTTCTCCTTACCATGGAGACGCTCTGCCGACTGAGCTAAGGGGGCCTGCGCGATCTCCCCGTGGGGCGCGCAGGAGTAAGAGTACACGGCCCGGCTCGACAGGTGAAATCGGATCCCCGGTGAGGGTCCGTGCCCTGCTCAGGGCACGACTCGGAGGCGCGGCAGCTCCCCGTCGGAGATCGTCTCCGGCTCGACCTGGGCGCCGAACCAGGCCGCCAACCGCTCGTACGGCAGCGGCCTGCTGAACAGGAAGCCCTGCCCGATCTCACAGCCGATGTCCTGGAGAAGCTCCAGGGTCAGCTCGCTCTCCACCCCCTCGGCCACCACGGCCAGACCGAACTGCTGAGAGAGGGTCACCACCGCGTTGACGATCGCCAGGTCCCCCGGATCGGTCGCCATGCCCTGCACGAAGGAGCGGTCCACCTTCACCTCGTGCACCGGCAGCCGGCGCAGGTGCGCCAGGGACGAGTCCCCGGTGCCGAAGTCGTCCACCGACAGCCGTACGCCGAGATCCCGCAGCCGTTGCAGGGTGGGGATGGGCCGATCCGTGCCGTCCAGCACCCCCGACTCGGTGATCTCCAGGGTGAGGCGCTGCGCCGGCACCTTGTACTCGGTCAACAACTCCTGCACCCGGTCCGGGAAGTGCTGGTCGACGAGCGTACGAGCCGAGAGGTTGACCGCGATGGGCAACGGCTGGTCGGCAAGCGCCCAGTCCCGGCTGCGGCGCAGACCCTCGCGGAGCACCACCTCGGTGAGCCGGCTCAACTGGCCGGTGTGCTCGGCCACCGCCACGAAGTCCTCCGGAGCGACAGTGCCGTGCGCCGGGTGCTCCCACCGGGCCAGACACTCGACACCGACCAGGCGTCGGTCCCGCAGAGTCACCTTGGGCTGGAAGTAGACCTCCAGCTCGTCCTGGTCCAGTGCGCGGCGCAGATCGCCGGCCAGACCCAACCGGCGCAGCGAACGGGACTCCAGCGCGGGGTTGAACAACTGCACGCTGCCCGGCACCGACTTGGCCGCGGTGGCGGCGAGGTCGACCCGAAGCAACAGGGTCGCCGCATCGCTGCCGTGATCCGGGTGTACGGCCACCCCGACGGCGGTGTTCACGTCGAGGGTGAGCGCGTCGAAGACCATCTCGTCGCGGATCTGGTCACGCAGTTGGGCGGCCAACTCCAGCGCGGCCTCCGCGCTCTCCAACCGCAGCGTCACCAGGAACTCGTCCCCGCCGGCACGGCCCACCAGGGCCGACGACGGCGCGCTGGCCCGTAGTCGGCTGGCGACCTCGGCGAGGACCTTGTCCCCGGCCGCGTGCCCCAGTGACTCGTTGACCTGGCGCAGCCCGTCGACGTCGAAGAGCAGCAGGGCCACCACTTCGCCGTCGGTGCGGAACTTGACCGACTCCTCCAGAGCGGCGGTGATCCGCCGGCGGTTGGGCAGCTTGGTCAGGGCATCGTGGTACGCGTCGTGTCGCAGCCGATCGACAAGCCGCGAATTTTCCAGGGCAACCGCCGCGTGCGCGGCGACCGTCTCGAAGACGGGGATGTCGCCAGGCGTGAAGTGACCGACGTCGCTGAGCCGGTTGACCACCTCGAGTGTGCCGATCACCGCCTGGCCCGAGTAGAGCGGCACCACGATGATGTCCTTCACACCGGTGGCCCGCAACGGTTCCCGCAGGCTCTCCTCGTCCCCGAGTCGAACACCCATCGACAGGCTGCGGCGCTGGCGAAGCGCCTCTTCGCGTACGGCCACCGGCGTCGGCGACGTGTCCAACAGGCCGGCGTCGTCGACCCGCGCGGTGAGCATCACCTCCGGATGACGCCCCTGGGCCGGCAGCCACAGCGTCGCGTACTCGGCCTGCATGAGCCCCCGGATCCGACCGAGGAGGACGTCAGCCAGGTTGCCGCTCTGCCCGTTGGCGGTCATCGCCTGGGTGAGTTCGTACATGTCGCCGAGCGTCCGGTGCTGCCGGAAGAACTGCTCGTACGACCGGTAGACCTTCGCGAGGGCGAACCCGAGCACGACGATCAGCACGGCCGACCACCAGGTGCTGTCCACCGCGATCAGGACGATCAACCCGACCACGAGGTTGACACCGTTGGCCAGCAGCGAGGGCAAACCGCTACGCAGCACACCCAGCGCGGCGTGCCGGCCGTGCATGATCGCGATCACCCCGGCCACGCCGGCGAGGGTCGACACCACGACGGTGCCGACGGACGCGAAGAGCACGCCCCACGTCCGTGGCCCAACGCCCTCGACCGGTGGGAGCGCCAACAACACGAGGCCGGCGAGCGAAACGGCCGCAGCAGCGTTGGCGACGTTGAAGGCCAGTTTCTCCGCGCCGAAGCGGTACCGCAGGTGGGTTATCAGCGTGGAGAGGGTGTAGACCAGGACGACCATCAGCGGCGGAAGAAAGACGAACGCCGGCACCAGCGGAATCTCGACGAGCCGCACCCCGAAGGACTGCCGCCCGATGACGAAGTTCAGCATTGGCAGGCCGGCGATCACCATTACGCAGAGCAGGACGGCGGCGAGCCCCCAGGACCCCGAGGGGTGCGGCCGGTTCGGGGTCACCAGCCCGATCGTCATCGAGAAGACGACGGCCAGGAACATCAACGGGCCGGTGATGAACCATGCGTACTGGGCCGGGCGTCGCGGAGACCCCGAGCCACCCGACGCAGACCGGCGGCCAGCCATCCCACTCCTTACCGGTCACTGCTGCGAAGGACGCACACCCGGGAACGAGGCTGACCACACCATCAGATGCGGCCCTGGCGTCACCCGCCTCGACTAGTGCTGCGGTGCCGTCCAGACGTAGTCAAAAGCCTGGAAGTCCCCGAAAGTCCCGGAAGCCCCGCCTGCCATCACAACGAAAGCCAGTGCTGCAAACACCATGCCGACCCGCCGGGCCAGCCTTTGACCAGACATCGTTTGCTCCTCGTGGCAGGGGTGTCGGGAAGGCAAGATTCCACGATGGTGCCACACACGAGGCAGCCCGCAAAGCGGTCGGACGGCTGAGCAGCGCAGCCCAACCAGCCGGCCCGAACGCTTCAACGACGGAAGCCCTGCAAGGTCGTTGGCTTGTCCCAGGAGACGCGCAGATGATGCGTGTTCGAGTTATAGCCACAATTTGGATCTACGTCATGGATGCCGCTTCCAGTGGCAAAGCCCGCCCGGAGTGCCAAGCAGGCAGGTGACGTACCGGAACTTCCCACTCTCCCCCGGACCATCCGCGCCCCGCTGGGCGGACTCGCAACCGGTGACCAGTTGAACACAACAATCCTCTCCGATCCATAGAATCGGAGCTTCTCGATTATCACTGCCCGAGGGGGATGGCTCGAGGTTCTGTAGCGTTCGCGACGCATCGGCGGGGTGGACTCGGAGTCACCACGGCGGCTGGGAGGCAGGCGCCTCGGCGGAGAAGATCTCCGGCAGGACGTTCCCGTGCCGCGATCGCACGCAGATGGATTGCATCCTGACGCCGTCGATGGTCGTCCGCCCGCCGGGTCGACTCGCCCGTCGCCGACGCAGGCACTCGTCCGGCCGCGCAGCGGACCGACGTCCAGTGGGCCGAAACGGACTCACCGATCACTGCCTGCGCCGACGATCGGCTGAACAGCCCGGTGCGTCGGTCCCGCCAACGCCGCGACGACACTCTGACGGAGTGTCACGGGAAGGCTGCGGCCAGCGTGCGCTTCGCCCGCTCCGAAACTGAGCTGCCCCATGCCATCGATCCTCGGCGCCGCCCCCTGCCTGGCACCGCCCACGCCCACGGCAACGACGCCCCGTGTTCAGGCTGCTTTCCACTCGTCGGTCGCACAGCCGACCTCGAAGTTCCACCAGCCCTCCGCCTCGCCCCGTTGCAGGGTCGCTTTCACAGCAGGGAGATCCGCATTCGCCGGCACGGTGAAGGCGACAAGAGGAAGGTCATTGCTGAACGTCTCGCCGCCGATGCCGAAGGGCACCAGCCGGTCGTGGACAGCTTGGGCGCTCGGCCCGAGAGGGCCCCGGGGGTTCGGCAGGATCCTCACCGTGCAGTTGCCCGATGCCTCGACCCGCCCGGATGCCCACCGAAGGCCGTCCGATCCCACCGTGAAGCGCACGACGTCTCCTTCAGCGATGCCGTCCTTAAGGAAGGGAGCGTTGCAGACGCGAGCCGTGTCCGGGCCCGTAGCGACAGCCCACAAGCCCTCGCTGTCGTAAGGAAGCCAGCCTTCCCGCGGAACGAACTTGAACCAGATTTTGATGAAGTCGTTTCCGGCAGTCAGGTCACGATCCGGTGCGGGTGAGGACATGCCCGCATCATTCACTGGGAGGCCGAGCGCACCCCCACCGGACAGCACCGCGGTGGCTACGCGCGTGCAGCGCCGTCCCGTCCTGACCGACCGCGAGGCAGGCGACGAGGCGGGAGGCGTCAGGTCCGAGGAAGAACTGGTAGAACCAGGGTGATCCGGTGCCGCCGACCTGACCGAGCAGCAACTCCCCCAGTTCTTCGGCCGAGACCAGCCGATCCACCGCCTGGGCGAACCCGAGCGTCCGGATGCCGCGCCTACGGGTATGACGCTCTCGACGCCGGTAGGTGCTGAGCAGCGCCTCGACCGGTGCCGCCCTGTCGAAGACCTTGAAGTCGTAGCCCGCTCGCAGAGCGTCGCGACACGACTCGTAGACGTCGCCGTCCTCCGCGCCGAGAAGGACGATCAGGGTGTCCCGCTCCACCGGGCCATCCTGCCGGTCCTTCGCGGCTTCTCACCGGCCGGGGATCGCGGCGTCGATGTCGTACCAGGTGGCCGGATCTCCCCAGACCGCGAAGCTCATGCTGGCAACGACCTTCGCTAGCTCCGCGCGCGGCACGGTCCCGCTGCCGACGTCGACGGTGAACTCGCCGAAGTCGACCGCGCACCGGTAGCCGTCGACGAGGTCGGTGCACTGTGCGGGGCGGCCGGCCATGGTGCGGTCGGCGCGCCAGCCGGCCCGCTTGCTCGGGGAACCGTCAAGGACGGCGATGTCCATGACACCCGCGTTTTCGCCCAGAGCCTGGAACTGCACGACGGTTCGGGCGGTGGGCGTGCCCTGCGCGACGTGGAACGGCGTGAACCCGGCGGGCAGGTAACGACAGCAGAGCCTCTCTCGAATGAACGGAGCCGCCGGAACGGTGTTCAGGACCTACCGATTGTTAAGAAGCGATAGAACGTGCGCAACTTTCGAGGTGTCCTCAAGGCGGATCTAAAGGGCCGCATGCGCCGCATGCCTAAGCATGGTCCGTTGCGCTCCGCTAGGGTTCCAGCAGCGCCCACCAACCCGCCCTGCGGCTGGCGCGAAGGCGGGCGGCCATGAGGCCACCCTTGCCGGAACGAGGTAGGACGGGCCGGTTGCCCCGAATTGCCTTTACCAGAATCAGGGCGGACCGCAAGCGGGCCAAGGCGGCCCGGCTCCGGCCTGCTGGCGCCTCCGGGCGGCATCGGCCGTGCCGGCCGACCATGCTTGGGTGTCACAGGATCGGAAGACCTCGAGGCTCCGCCCCGAACCCCGGCCCTCCTCAGAGATGCCGCCTCGGCTCCCCACACTCCTTCATCTAGCCCACGCTGTATTCAAGTCGCGCATTGCCGTTGAAGGACAGGGTGTCATCGCTCATCGTAAGATCGAAGACCATACAATCTTCCTCCTGGCAGCTTCTGGCTGGCTGCTGCAAGGACGCATCAGTGAAGGCGTAAATCTGACCCAAATGCGCGTCGAAGCTACGTGCTTCCCCCGGCGAAAGAGAAAGCTTCTTGTAGAACTTACAGCCGCCGTCAAAGAGCCAGAGCATGTAGGGACGGGTAGGCGTGGATACGGTACCCCGAACACGGTCCCCCCAGCGGCCACGAAGTTCCTCGTTGAAATGGTCAACGGATTCACGGCTCCTGGTCCGCTCGATACAAGCCTGCAACTGTTCGGCCGTCGGAACGGCCGAGCTTTCGCTTGTAGCCGGGGCGGCAGCACTAGGGGTAAGTCTTGCTTCGCGGCCTGGTGTTCGGCTTGTGGGCGGCACCGTTGGGCTAGAAGGCGAGGATGGGGGGGACTCAGTCGACGCGGGCCGGACTACAGCCGGGGAACTACCGGGATCAGGACTAAAGGTCAACTCGGGCGATGGCGTGGCGGGCGGCCAGATTCGATCCTTGATGCTCCAACTGTCTTGGATCGACCCAGGTAGAGCGATCACGAGCGCAAGCAGGACTCCCAACCCGCCTGTCAGGGCCCAACGACGACGTCGGGTCTCCGCACCCTCCGACGACATTCCTCGCCCCCACCTGTCGACTCCGTGCCCGCTACGTGCCCGATGAGAGGGACAGCAGCGGCTCTCCAAGGTCAAATATCAGGAAAGACAACGAAGGCCCTTGACCAACGTTCCCGCTGGTCAAGGGCCTTGCCGTTCCCTGGTGGCGGGTAGAGGATTCGAACCTCTGAAGCTTTCGCGACGGATTTACAGTCCGCTCCCATTGGCCGCTCGGGCAACCCGCCAGGGCACCCCACCGCGTCGTAACGCGGCGGCGGAAGCAAGAATAGCGGCTCCCCCCGGTGCCGACGCAACCGGGTACCGTCAGGGGGTCGTGTCGCTGGTCGGCGGCCGACGGCAGGCCCAGACCGCCGGACAGCAGGAGCAGAAACATGGCAGCGAACCCGTCCTTCGACATCGTGAGCAAGGTTGACCGCCAGGAGGTCGACAACGCTCTTCGGCAGGCGGAGAAGGAGCTCGCGACGCGGTTCGACTTCCGCGGCACCGGCGCTGAGATCTCCTGGTCCGGTGAGGAGGCGATCGGCCTTCAGGCGGAGACCGAGGAGCGGGTCCGCGCCGCGCTGGACGTGTTCAAGGAGAAGCTCGTCAAGCGGAACATCTCGCTGAAGTCGCTGGACGCTGGTGAGCCTCGCCCGTCGGGCAAGATCTTCAAGATCGACTGCAAGGTGATTCAGGGCATCGAGACGGACAAGGCCAAGGCCATCAGCAAGAAGATCCGCGACGAGGGCCCCAAGGGCGTGCAGGCGCAGATCCAGGGCGACCAGCTGCGGGTGACCGGCAAGAAGCGCGACGACCTGCAGGCCGTCATCTCGCTGTTGAAGGGCGAGGACTTCGGCGTCGCCCTTCAGTTCAACAACTACAGGTAAGGCGACGACCGCCGCTCTCAAGCCGACGCTGACCAGCTGGGTAGGCACCGGAGCTGGCTGAGGCGGGACCGAAAGCCGGACCGGCATGCATCTGACGCCTACGCAGAGCGCTTCGTCGCGAGCGCCTGCCGGGCGGCTTCGCCCATGGGGTCGTCGCGGGTCGGCATTCCTCGGATGGTCGGCAGCACCTCTTCCCGAAAGACGCCGTGCAGCCGGCGCAGTTCCCGCGCCGGATGCTCGGAGTCGTCGACCCGCACGTCCCAGAGCGGGTACGGCTCATCGCCGATCACGGTGACGGTCGCCGACCGGGCGCCGTGCCGGTCACCACCGGCCTCCTCGCCTGCCCCGATGGCCAGCACGAGCCGCTCGGCCAGGTCGAGGTCCCCACTCTCCTCGAACACGCGGACGATCTCCGCGAGGGTCTGCGGGCCCACCAGGCGGTTGCCCTGCACGGCGTAACCCGGCCCGGTGTGGTGCCCCGCCCAGCCCTTCATGCGGGAGCCGGTGAAGGCGTACGAGCGGCCGTGGCAGTCGACCATGCCGACCTGCCGCACCTCCCGACCCGGGTCGTGGGCCAGCAGTTCGGTCAGGACGTCCTGCGGCGAGCGGCCCTCATCGAGCAGCGGCAGACCGTCATAGGCGAGGAACGGGTTGGGAGTGGCCTGCGTCGCCACCGCACCCCCGCCCGACTGGACGTGTGCGACGACCTTGCCGACCGCTGGTCTGGCTGTCAGGGCTCCCACCCCCAGCTGGCCGGTACGCCGGCACCGTGCGGCGATCGAGAAGGTCACGCCCGGGAGGTACCCAGGCCTCCTTCCGACATGCCCGGAGCCGGTGGTTGACCGTACCCGTCCACGGCGGCCTCCCCGGGTTCCTTGAAATCGGCGTATCCGCCCCGCAGGGACTGCCCGACTTCAAGAAACCCGAGTGGATCAAGCCCGCACGGCCGGCCAACGGACCAAGCCCGCACGGCCGGCGAGCAGACCAAGACCGCACGGAAAAACAGGCCCCGACGAGTGACCGCCGGTCAGGCGGGGACGGGTTGCTCCGTGCGTACCGCTGTGGTTTCCGCGCGGGCGATCGGCCCGGCGGGTAGTGCAGCGACCGCGGCCCCGACGGCGACCGCCGCCCCGGCGAACAGGAACGCCCAGCGGACGCCACCGGCGTGGTCCACGATCACGCCGGCCACCGAGCCGCCGGCCGCGCTGGACGCCACCGCGACGGTGACCACCCAGGTGTACGCCTCGTTCAGCATGCCGGTGGGGGCGATCCGGCCGACCAGGGTGTTCTCCAGGGTCAGCGCGGGCGCGATGGTGGCTCCGCCAGCGACGAGCGCGACGCCGAGTGCCAGTGGGGTGGGCATCACCGCGAAGACGGCGAAGGTGGCGGCCAGCGCGCCGAGCAGCAGGGCGAACTGCCGGGTCATGTTCGGTGCCGGCCTGCGGACGCCGAACCAGAGCCCGCCGATGGCGCTGCCGACTCCCCAGACGGCGAGCAGGACGCCGGCGAGGCTCTCCGGGTCGTCGGTGGTGTGGTCGCTCGCGAACGCCGGCACGATCACCCCGGCGGCGCCGAACGCGATGCCCAGGCCGGCCACGCAGATCAGCAGGGCCGGGAAGCCGGGGACCCGCAGTGGGCCGAGCCCGCGGGCATGGTGTTCCCGGGGGTGTGGTCGCCAGCCGCGCATGACCCGGCCGAGGGCCACGGCGGAGGTGCCGGCCAGGGTGACCACGGCGGCACCGACGAGCGCGGCCGCCGCGTCGGCGACGAGGACGAAGCCGGCGACGAGCAGTGGGCCGACGACGAAGACGATTTCGAAGAGCGTGGTCTCGGCGGCCAGCGCGGTGTTGCGGAGCGGGTATCGGCCGGAGTCGGGGCTGGTCAGGTCGTTCCAGGCGCCGCGGATGGCGGCGGTGAGCGGTGGGTAGGTGGCACCGGCCACACCGGAGGCGAGGTAGATGACTCCGAGTGCGTCGTCGCCGGAGCGGCTGGCCAGCAGCAACCCGATGAGCGCCAGCGGGTGGGCGACGGCGCTGAGCAGCAGGACCGGGCTGGGGCCGACCCGGTCGGCGATCCGTCCGGCGATCGGGCTGAGCGCGGCGCCGGCGAGGGCGTAGATGCCGCCCGCGATGGCGGCAAGCGAGTAGCGCCCGGTCACCTGCTCGACCACCAGGAGCAGCGCCAGTGGCGTCATGCCGATGCCGAGCCGCCCGATGATGCCGGTGACCAGCAGCATGGGCGCGCCGGGGATCCGCCAGATGCCCAGGTACTGACGCAGCGCGGTCACCAGGAACCTCCGGGGGTGTAATGAGCGTGAGCCATTACGACCCTAACGCCACCGCACGGCCGGCAGACAGCGGATTTACGGCACTCCGCCCGTATCCGGCGCGGCCGGACACGGGCGGAGGCGGTGGATCAGTGGGTCAGCGCTGGAACTGCACCGGCCCCGCGTTGCGGGCCATCTGCTCCAGCCGGGCGACGCGGTCCTCCATCTTGGGGTGCGTGGAGAAGAGCGCTGCCACGCCGCCACCCCGGAACGGGTTGGCGATCATGAGGTGCGCGGTGCTGGTGAGCTGCCCCTGGGCCGGGAGAGGCCGGCGCCGGGCCACCGCGTCGATCTTGCGGAGCGCGCTGGCGAGGGCCAGCGGGTCGCGGCTCAACTCGGCGCCTGAGGCGTCCGCCTGGAACTCGCGGCTCCGGCTGATCGCCAACTGGATCACCGTGGCCGCGATCGGGCCCAGGATCAGGGTGAGCAGCAGCACAGCCGGGTTCGGGCGGTCCTCGTCGTCCCCGCCGCCGATCGGGATGAAGAAGGCGAGGTTCGCCAGCAGGGTGATGATGCTGGCCAGGCCGGCCGCCACGCTGGAGATCAGAATGTCCCGGTTGTAGACGTGGGACAGCTCGTGCCCGATCACGCCGCGCAGCTCGCGGTAGTCGAGGATCTCGGTGATGCCCTGGGTCACGCAGACGGCCGCGTGTTGCGGGTTACGACCCGTCGCGAACGCGTTTGGCTGCGCGGTCGGGCTGACGTAGAGCCGCGGCATCGGTTGCCGGGCGTCGGTCGCGAGCTCCCGAACCATTCGGTACAACTCGGGGAACTGCGCCTCGGTGACCGGTTGGGCCCCCATCGAGCGCAGTGCGAGCTTGTCGGAGTAGAAGTAGGAAACGCCGTTCATGACCAGCGAGATGACGACGGCGATGACCAGGCCGCCGCTGCCGCCGAACCAGTAGCCCACCGCCAGGATCAGGGCGCTGAGCAGGCCTAGCAGCGCTGCGGTCTTCAGACGGTTGTGGTGCACGATGTCTCCTTCGGTGCACGGATCGCCGGGATCCGCTGACCGGTTCAACAACCCGGTACCCGCCAACCATCCGTTACAACGCTGAGAGTTGACTGAGACTGCACCGCAGGTCAGCGGCCGGCCAGGTCGAGCACCAACTGCGGGGCGACACCGAGCACCACGGCGGCCACCGTCGCCACCGCCAGCACCACCGCCACCACCCCCACCAGGGGTACGGCCGCAGCGCCACCGACGTTCGGGATGCCGACGGGATTCGGCGCCCAGAGCGCGGCGGTCACCCGTAGGTAGTAGGCCAGCCCGATCACCGCGTTCAGCGCCACCACAAGCGCCAGCCAGGCCGCGCCACCGTCAAGCAGTGCCCGTACCACCGTCACCTTCGCGAACAGGCCAGCCAGCCCCGGCGGCAGGCCAGCCAGCCCCACCAGCGCGAGACCGAACGCCGCTGCCCGCCACGGGTGCCGGCGGGCCGCCCCACGCAGGTCGTCGAGCGTGCCGCCGTCCGCCCCCGTCGGCCGCAGGGCCGTCACTCCGGCGAAGGCGGCCAGCTCCAACACCACGAAGAAGACGGCGTACGCCACGGCGGCCGCGTACGCGGCGGACCTCGCCTCGTCGGTGCGCCCGGCGGCGAGCGCCAACGCCCCCAGTGGGGCGAGGATGTACCCGGCCTGCGCGACTGACGACCAGGCGAGCAGCCGGACGGTCCGCCGCTGACGCAGGGCGACCAGATTGCCGACGGTCATGGTGAGCACGGCGAGCAGGGCGAGCACCGGCCCGGTCTGGTCCGCCGGCAACGCCCGCTGCACCACGACGAGCAGGGCGACCAGGCCGCCCAGCTTCGACGCCGTGGACAGGTACGCGGCCACCGGCAGCGGCGCACCGTCGTAGGTGGCCGGCGCCCAGGCGTGGAACGGCACCGCCGCCACCTTGAAGGCCAGGCCGACGAGCAGCACCGCCACCGCGGCGGTGGTCAACGGCAGGTCCCGTAGCTCCGGCTGCTCGGCGAGCAACGTGCCGAGCCGGCCGAGGTGCAGACCGCCTGTCACCGCGTACAGCAACGCCGCACCGAGCAGGGTCAGCGTGGTCGCCACCACGCTGACCACGAAGAACGTCAACGCCGCTTCGGCACTCGCGAGGCTCCCCCGGCGCAGGCCGACAAGCACGTACAGCGGCAGGGTCAGCGCCTCCAGGGCGACGATCAGGGTGATCAGGTCACCGGCGGCACCGAGCACCACGCCTCCGGTCATCGAGCAGGCCAGCAGGAAGCAGTACTCCCCCACCGGCGACCGCCCCGCCCGGAGCGCGGGCACCGACAGCCCGAGCACCCCGAGGGTGAGCAGCGCGACCACCGCGCCGACCAGGGCAGCGCGACCACCGAAGATCCACGAGCAGTCGGCACCCACGCAGAACGTCCGACGCTCCGCGCCCGCCCCGACCAACGCGGACCCCACGGCGGTCGCGAGAGCGCCGAGCGCGGCCACCGCGACGGTGGCCCGGGGCCGAGCCACGAGCAGATCGGTGATGAGCACGAGCACGGCCGTGCCGGCGGCCAGGTAGGCCGGCAGCAGCGCGACGCTGTCCACGCTCTGCACGCCGGTCATGGTCCGACCACCTCGATCAGGGCGTCGACGGGGGCCTCGGCAACGCCGAGGACCAGCGCTGGCGCCAGCCCGATCGCCAGCGCGAGCAGCACCAGCGGCACCCACGCGGTCAACTCCGCGCCGGCCAGGCCGGGGCCGACAGGCGCGACGGCGGGGCTCGGACGGTTGTGGGTGACCTGGCGCAGCAGGCGCAGGAAGTACGCGGCGGTGAGCGCCGCACCGACCGCGGCCAGCACCCCGAGGGTGGTCCAGAGCGGGCCGCCCACCTGCACGGCGGCGATCACCGCGAACGCCTCGCCCCAGAAGCCGGCCAACCCGGGCAGGCCCAGCGAGGCGATCGCCGCGAACGCCAGCAGACCCGCCAACCGGGGCGCGGTCTCGCGCAGCCCGGACAACTCGGCGAGGGTGCCCGTGCCGGTCCGGTCCTTCACTGCCCCGGCCAGGAAGAACAGCAGCCCGGTGATCACCCCGTGCGCGACGTTGCCGATAAGCGCCGCCTGGATGCCGACGGTGGTGAGCGTGGCGACGCCAAGCAGCACGAAGCCCATGTGCCCCACGCTCGAGTACGCGATCAGCCGCTTCACGTCGGTCTGGGCCAGGCAGACGAGCGAACCGATCAGGATCGCGGCGACGGCGAGCACGCCGAGCACCGGCGCCGCCCACCGGGCGCCCTCCGGTGCCACCCCCACCGCGACCCGGATCAGGCCGTACGTGCCCATCTTGAGCAGCACACCCGCCAACACCACACTGCCGACCGTGGGGGCCTGGGTGTGCGCGTCGGGCAGCCAGGAGTGCAGCGGCCACAGCGGGCTCTTCACCGCGAACGCCACCGCGAGCAGGGTGAACGCGGCCAACTGGGTGCCCCGGGACATCCCCGCGCCACCGGTGAGCGTCACCAGGTCGGCGGTGCCGGCGGCGGCGACCACGACGTACACGCCGACGAGCAGCAGCACCGAGCCGAAGAGCGTGTAGAGGGCGAACTTGCGGGCCGCCCGACGCCTGTCCGCCCCACCCCAACCGGCGATGATCGCGTACATCGGCAGCAGGACGACCTCGAAGAAGAGGAAGAACAGCACCAGGTCCAGGGCGAGGAAGGTGCCCAGGATGCCCACCTCGACCACCAGCAGCAGCGCCACGAGCGCCCGGCCGCTGCCGCCGTCCGGCACCCGCCACATCGTGTACGCGCAGCAGAGCAACGTGAGCAGCGCGGTCAGCACCACGAGCGGCCAGGAGATGCCGTCGACACCAAGGTGGAAGCGCAACTCCAGACCCGGCACCCAGGATCTGTCCAGTTCCAGCCACGGACGGACCGCAGGGTCGTCGCCCCACCCGATGTAATCGTCTGGGCGGCCGAACAGCAGCGCCACCGCGGCCAGCAGGGTCAGCGCCGCCGCGACCGTGCCGACCAGCCGGGCCGCCCGGTCCCGGGGCGTCGCCGCCACCGCGACCGCACCCAGCGCCGGCACCGCAAGCGCCGCAACCAGCAACCCCTGCCCGAACGTCATCGGTTGACTCCAACCAGGGCGGCGGCCAGGCCGATCAGCAACGCGCCGGCCAGCACACCTGCGGCGGCCCGGGGCAGCGCCGCGCGGTGCAGCGCGGCCAGCCCCGCACCCAGACCGGAAGCGGCTCGCCCGCTGCCCTCGACGGCCCCGTCCACCACCACCTCGTCACCGTTGCGCGCGGCGCGGGCAAGGGCGCGGACCGGTCGTACGACAAGGGTGTGCTGGACGTCGTCGAGCCGGAACGCGCGGGCGAAGACCGGCCGCAGCGGACCCAGCGCGGCCGCCGGGTCGGCGGACGGGTCACGCCGCCACCCCAGCGTGACCAGCGCCGCACCGACCAGCAGCAACGCCAGCGGCAGCAGCACCCCGGACCCCAGGTGGGCCAGGCCGTCCTCGGAGCCCGCCACCGGCACGGTGGGGAACCGCAGGCGGTCGGCGAACGCCCCGGCGAACCCGGCCAGACCGAGCAGCGCGGCCGGCACGGCCAGCAGCACCACCGGCCAGCGCAGCACCGCCGGCGGGTCGTGCGGCCGGAGCAGGGGCAGGCGCGGAGCGCCGAAGAAGGTGCGCAGCAGCAGCCGGCCGGCGTACCAGGCGGTGATCGCCACGCCGACCAACCCGGCGACCCAGACGATCCAGCCCACCCACGACGGCGCCGGGCCGGTGCCTTCCAGGGCGGCGGACTCGGCCACCGTGAGGACGCCGTCCTTGCTCCAGAAACCTGCCAACGGCGGCACCCCGGCCAACGCGCCCAGGCCCACCACGGTGCACCAGAACGTCACCGGCATGCTGCGCCGCAGCCCACCCATCTCCGACATCAGGGTGGTGCCCACGGCGTGGATCACCGCACCCGCGGCGAGGAACAGCAGCGCCTTGAACGCGGCGTGGGTGAGCAGGTGGAACAGCGCCGCCGCCGGTGAGCCGACCGCGAGCGCGCCGGTCATGTAGCCCAACTGGGACACCGTCGACCAGGCCAGCACGCGCTTGATGTCGTCCTGTGCGGTGGCGGCGAGCGCGCCGAGCAGCAGCGTGATCGCGCCGAGCACCCCCAGCACGGTCAGCGTCACCGGCGCGGCAGTGAACAGCGGGTAGAGCCGGGCCACCGCGTACACCCCGGCGGCGACCATCGTCGCGGCGTGGATAAGCGCGGAGATCGGCGTCGGGCCGGCCATCGCGTCCGGCAGCCAGGTGTGCAGCGGGAACTGCGCGCTCTTGCCGGCCACCCCGGCGAGCAGCAACAGGCCGGCGGCGGTCAACGTGGCGGTGGAGTGGTCGTGGGCGAGCACGTCGGCGATCCGGAAGCTGCCCGTCGACACACCGAGCAGCGCGATGCCGAGCAGGAACCCGACGTCACCGACCCGGGTCACCAGGAACGCCTTCATGGCCGCGGCGGGAGCGCCGGCCAGTCGGCGGTCATGGGCGATGAGCAGGTACGAGCAGAGGCCCATCACCTCCCAGCCGACCAACAACATGATCAGGTCACCGGCCACCACCACCAGCAGCATGGCCCCGGTGAAGAGGCTGATCTGGGCGGCGTAGGGCGGGTAGCGGTGGTCCACGTCGACGTCGTCGTGCGGACCACGCCGCAGGTAGCCGATCGAGTAGACCTGCACGGCCAGGGCGACAGCGGTGACCGCGACGGCGACGAGCGCGGCGGCCCCGTCCAGCCGTACGCCGAGGGTCACCGCGAGCCCGCCGACGTCGACCCAGGTGCGCGACGTCTCCGTCGGCCCGTCGACAGTGAGCAGCAGCGCGACGGCAAGCGCCAACGCTCCGGCCGCGCCGGTGACGCCGAGCGTCACGGCGGTCGTCCGGGCCCGGTCGCCGCCGGTCGCGCCGTCGCGTCGAGGGGCCGGCGGCAGCAGCAGCCCGAGCAACCCGGCGACCAGGGGTACGGCGGGAAGCAGCGCCCCGAGCAGCCCGGTCACCGGCCCGCCTCCGCGTCCAGGGCGGCCGGCTCGCGCCCGTCGACGGGACCCGGCGGTTCGGTCAACGGCACGTCGTCAACGGCGACGGTGGCCCGCAGCCGGTAGAGCTGAAGGACGATCGCCAGCCCCACCCCGATCTCGGCGGCGGCGAGGACGATGACGAACAGCGCGAAGACCTGCCCCGAGTGCGGGAGCACGGCGCGTGCGGTGGTGTCCGCGGTGACCAGGATCAGGTTGACCGCGTTGAGCATCAGCTCGACAGACATCAGCACCAGCACCGCGTTGCGGCGGCGCAGTACGCCGTACACGCCGAGGCCGAACAGCAGCGCGGCGGTGACGTACGGGATGACCGGCCTCACCGACGCCCCCCGGGCTCGCTGTCGACCAGGTCGCCTGCCGTGCCGTCGCGTTGCGGGGCGGCTCGGCCGATGTCCGGGCGGGACAGCACGATCGCACCGACGAGCGCGGACAGCAGCAGCACCGAGAGCACCTCGAACGGCAGCACCCAGGACTGGAAGATCTGCTCACCCAGCCGCTCGGCGGTGCCAGCGGCGGGCAGTGTGACGGTGCTCCAGCGGTACGCGTCGACGAGCAGGACGGTCAGCCCCAGCCCGGCACCGCCACCGATCAGGGCGGCCGGCCAACCGGGTCGGTCCAGGTCGTCGGAGGCCCCGATCGGTGCCCGGGTCAGCATCACCGCGAACAGCAGCAGGACCACCACCGCGCCCACGTAGATCAACACCTGGACCCAGGCCACCAACTCGGCACCGAGCACCAGGAAGTCACCGGCCAACGCGCCCAGGCACACCACCAGATAGAGCCCGGCCCGGACCAGATGTTTCGTGGTCACCACCAGCACACCGGCGCCGACCGCCACCGCGCCGAGGGCGAGCAGCAGCACGTCCGCGCCGGTCACCACGCCGCCCTCTCGACCGGGGTGCTCACGACGCGGCACCCGGGTCGGCGTCGGGCTCGGGGCGTACCGCAGGCGGAGCGGGACGGGCGGCGGCCACCTTGCGCGCGGCGGAGGTCTCCTCCTTGGCCGGCTCGCCGTTCGGGTCGTGCGCCGGCGGCGGCGGAACGGTGGCCATCCACTGACCGAGGTGGTCCTTGTCGTGCAGCAGGTCCTTGATGTCGTACTCGGCGTACTCGAACTCCGGCGACCAGTAGAGCGCGTCGAACGGGCAGACCTCGATGCAGATGCCGCAGTACATGCAGAGCGAGAAGTCGATGTCGAACTTGTCGAGCACGTTGCGCTGCCGGGGGCGGGCGGCGCCGGGCACCGCCACCTCCTCCTTGTGCGAGTCGATGTAGATGCACCAGTCCGGACACTCGCGGGCGCAGAGCATGCAGACCGTGCAGTTCTCCTCGGACAACGCGATCACGCCGCGCGAGCGGGGCGGCAGGTCGGGGGCGACGTCCGGGTACTGCTGGGTGGTCGAGCGGCTGGTCATCGTCTTGAGGGTGACCGCCAGCCCCTTCACCAGGCCCGCGCCGGGAAGGCCGCGCTCGCCGGTGTCACCGCGCTCGCTGGGGTCGCTCATGTCGACCATCCTGCCCTGTGGCCCCGGCGCGCGCGACCACCACCCACAGGTCCACGATCCCAGGGCCCACCTGTCACCCGCCGATCGGCCCGCTCACGCCCCGGGTCCGCCCACGACGGTCGGGGGGAGCATCTCGACGCCGAGTTGTTGCAGCAACTGGAACAACTCGGTGCAACTCCACACCTCGACGATCCGGCCCGCCGCGTCGAAGCGCAGGAACGTCGCCCCCGAGTAGCTGACCACCTGACCGGTCGGCGGCACCGGCCCGAACTGCCCGACGTGGGTGCCGGCGGCCCGCCAGTGCACGGCCACCCGCTCACCGGCCGCGACCACGTCGACGATCTTGTAGCGCAGGTCCGGGAAGGCCGCCCGACGCTCACGGTGCCAGGCAAGCGTCGCCTCCGGCCCGGTGCCACCCAGCCCCGGGCACTCCTCGGCGACCAGCTCGTACGCCGACTCCTCCAGGCGGGCATTCCACACGTCCGCGATGAACCGCCGGGCCGCCGCCTCCACATCCGTCATGCCGGCAGGGTATCCGGGGCCGCTGTCGAGCCGTAGATCCGTGAGGATGGGGTAGAGACACACTGACCCAGACCGGGAGGGTGACGTGGGCGAGGAAAAAGGCGGCAAGTACGTCGAGCCAGGCGGCGAGTTCACCCGCGACCAGCGGTACATCGCCACCCGGATCACCGAGGACGGGCGGGACGGCTACCCCGTCGAGCCGGGTCGGTACCGACTGGCGGTGAGCCGGGCCTGCCCCTGGGCCAACCGTCTGATCATCGTACGGCGGTTGCTCGGTCTCGAGGACGCCATCTCGATGGCCGTCGCCGGCCCGACCCACGACGCCCGGAGCTGGACCTTCGACCTCGACCCCGACGGTCGGGACCCGGTACTCGGCATCGAGCGCATCCAGGAGGCGTACTTCAAGCGCTTCCCCGGCTACGAACGCGGCATCACCGTGCCGGCGATCGTCGACGTGCCGACCGGGCAGGTGGTGACGAACGACTACGCGCAGATGAGCCTGGACCTGTCCACGCAGTGGGGCGCGTACCACCGTGAGGGCGCACCGCAGCTCTACCCCGAGCACCTGCGCGAGCAGATCGACGAGGTCAACGACGTGGTGTTCCGGGACGTCAACAACGGCGTGTACCGGTGCGGGTTCGCCGGCAGCCAGGAAGCCTACGACAAGGCGTACCACCGGCTCTTCGACCGACTGAACTGGCTCACCGAGCGGCTGACCGACCAGCGCTACCTGGTCGGCGACACCATCACCGAAGCCGACGTGCGGCTGTTCACCACACTGGTCCGCTTCGACCCCGTCTACCACGGTCATTTCAAGTGCAACCGGCAGAAGCTGAGCGAGATGCCGGTGCTGTGGGCGTACGCCCGGGACCTGTTCCAGACCCCCGGTCTCGGCGACACCATCGACTTCGACCACATCAAGCGGCACTACTACGAGGTGCACCGCGACATCAACCCGACCGGAATCGTTCCGCTCGGCCCCGACCTGTCCAACTGGCTCACCCCACACGGCCGTGAAGCACTCGGTGGCCGCCCCTTCGGCGACGGCACCCCGCCCCCACCCCCCGCCGAACCGGTAGACCCGAAACACACCCCGCTGCGCTGACCCGGCCCCGCCGAACCCGCCTGCCCGCCTGCCCGCCCGCCCGCCCGCCCCAGCCTGCGCGATCTTGCAGTTTCGGTTGCCGATTAGAGTGCTACGCCCCTTATGCCGGCACAGAAAGTGCAAGATCGCGGGCCAGTGACGCCCCTACCCCGTCGATCATGGAGTTGTGGTGCCTGGATTGGGGCTCCACGGGTTATTTGTCACCCACCACAACTCCATGATCGACGGGGTAGGCAGGGCCGGCAGGGCAGGGCCGGGCGGGGAGGCCGCAGCTAGGTGGGGACTAGAGCGCCAGGCGGACGGCTGCGGTCAGGACCAACTGGGCCAGGGACGCGGGTACCAGCACCAGCCAGCAGAGGCGTTGGAGTTGGTCCTCGCGTAGCCGGGGGTAGGACACCCGGAGCCAGATGATCACGAAGGACACCGCGAAGATCTTGAGCAGCGTCCAGAGCCAACCCAGCTGGTCGTCGGCGAACGGGCCCTGCCAGCCGCCCAGGAACAGCACCGTGGTCAGTGCGGCGATCACCACGATGCCGACGTACTCGGCGAGGAGGAAGAACGCGAACCGGAGACCGGTGTACTCGGTCATGTAGCCGAAGACCAGCTCCGAGTCGGCCACCGGCATGTCGAACGGTGGTCGGCGGATCTCGGCCAGCCCGGCGACAAAGAAGATGATCATTGCGGGCGCCTGCCAGAGCAGCCACCACGGCTGCCACGCCTCGACGATGCCGGACAGGCTGAGCGTGCCGGCCGCCATCGCCACCGACGCGGCGGCCAGCACCAGCGGCAGTTCGTAGCCGAGCAGCTGGGCCGCCCCCCGCAACCCACCCAGCAGGCTGTACTTGTTCGCCGACGCCCACGCCGACATCAGCACCGCCACCACCCCGACGCCGACCACGGCCAGCACGAAGAAGAGGCCGATGTCCAACGGTTGCCCGACCAGATCGTTCGGCCCGAGCGGAATGACCAGCAGCACCAGCAGGTAGGGCACCAGAGCCACCGCCGGCGCCAGTCGGAACACCGCCCGGTCCGCCTCGCGCGGCGTGATGTCCTCCTTCTGCACGAACTTGACCCCGTCGGCCACCAGCTGTGCCCAACCGTGGAAGCCGCCCGCGTACATCGGGCCGAGCCGGCCCTGCATGTGCGCCATCACCTTGTGCTCGGCCTGGCCGACGAGCAACGGCAGGGTGAGGAACGCGACCACCACCCCGCCGATCCGCAGCACCAGCTCCACCCAGAGCGGCATCAGGCCGTACCCCCGTCGTGGTCGCTCCGACCATCGCGGCCCGGCGGGTCAGCGACCGGCTCGACCCCCGACCCGGCCGGGTCGGCCGACCCCGGGCCAGCCTGGTCAGATGCCGCCGCGCCCGACACGGACTCAGCACCGGGCACGGACTCAGCGCCCGGCCCAGCGCCGGTTACGGAACCGGCGGCCGGGCCTGCGTCGGGTGCGGGCTGGTCGGCAGGGGACGGGCCGTCGGTGGTGCCGGCGGGCCGGGGAGTACGCGCCGGACGGGCACCCGGGGCGGGCCGTGCCGGACGTTCACGGGCCGGTCTGGCCGGGGTGCCGCCGCGCGGGCCCTCACCCACTCCACCGGCGCCGGCCGGGGTGGGCGTGGAGCCCCACTCGCCGGGAGCGGGGACGCCCGGCGGGCGGATCGGTCGACGCCCGCCGCCGGCCTCGGACTCGCCCGGCTCCTTCGCACCCGGCCAGGGCTTGGCCACCCGGGAGGCGAGCACGAACTCCTTACGCAGCGGGTGGCCCTCGAACTCCGGGGGCAGCAGCAGTGGTAGCAGTTCGCCGTGACCGGCGAAGTCGATGCCGAACATCTCGTGCGTCTCCCGTTCGTGCCAGGCGGCACCCGGGTAGACGTCGACCACCGAGGCGACGGTGGGCGCTTCGCGCGGCAGCCGGGTACGCAGCAGCAGGCCGTGGCGCAGCCGCGTCGACCAGAGGTGTGCCACCACGTCGAAGCCGTCGGCCAGCTCGTCGACGGCGGAGAGCCAGTCGAAGAAGTCGCAGGCCAGCTCGGTGTCGTCACGGGTGGCGGAGACCGCGGTCAGCCAACTCGTCGGCGGCACGTCGACGGTGGCCCGGGCGAACCGTTGCCCGCCGGAGACCGACGGGGTCGCCTCGACCGGCGCGAGCAGCGCGACCAGTCGAGCGCCGACCTCTTCGGGAGTCATGCCGCTGATCCTAGTGCCGCCCGGGCCCGCACCTGGCCGCCGCCGATGCCCGACGATCTGCCGGCTTTGGGCGCGGCGTACGCCTGGGCGGGGAAAGATGAGGGTGTGCGCGCTGTGACGGTGAGACCCGGGGTCGCCAACTCGCTGAGCCTCGTCGAGGATCAGCCGGAGCCGGCTGCCGAGGAGGGCGCTGTCCTGGTCGAAGCGCTTGCGGTGGGGATCTGCGGCACCGACCACGAGATCATCGTCGGGGAGTACGGCGAGGCGCCGCGGGGTGCGGAACGCCTGATCATCGGGCACGAGTCACTGGGCCGGGTGATCGAGGATTCGAGCGGCACGCTGCAACCCGGTGACCTGGTGGCCGGGATCGTCAGGTACCCCGACCCGGTCCCCTGCCCCAACTGCGCGGTCGGCGAGTGGGACATGTGCCGCAACGGTCGGTACACCGAGCACGGCATCAAGGCGCTCTCCGGGTTCGCCCGGGACCGCTGGCGGGTCGAGCCGCAGTTCGCGGTCAAGCTCGACCCGGCACTTGCCCAGGTCGGCGTTCTGCTGGAGCCGACGAGTGTGGTGGCGAAGGCCTGGGACCACATCGAGCGGATCGGGCACCGGGCCGAGTGGCAGCCGCAGACCGTGCTGGTGACCGGGGCCGGGCCGATCGGGCTGCTGGCCGCGTTGCTCGGCACCCAGCGCGGGCTCACCGTCCACGTGCTGGACCGCAACACGGAGGGGCCGAAGCCGGAGCTGGTCGCCGGGCTCGGTGCCACGTACCACACGGTGCCGGTCAACGACCTGCCCTTCGAGCCGGACGTGGTGATCGAGTGCACCGGCGCTCCCACCGTGGTCCTCGACGTCATGTGCAAGGCGGCCCCTACCGGGATCGTCTGCCTGGCCGGGGTGTCCAGCGGTGGTCGGAGCATCGACTTCGACGCCGGGGCTCTCAACCGGGCGTTGGTGCTGGAGAACAACGTGGTGTTCGGCTCGGTGAACGCCAACCGGCGGCACTGGAGCATGGCCGCGCAGGCACTGGCCCGCGCCGACCAGGTCTGGCTCGAGTCGCTGATCACCAGGCGGGTGCCGGTGAACCGGTACGCCGACGCGTACACCCCGGGGCCGGACGACATCAAGGTGGTGCTGGAGTTCGCCTCCTGAGCTGCGGCCCCGTCGATCAGATGCCCGGCAGTCGCCCGTTGCGGAACAGGTCGACGAAGAGCTGGTGGTCCTGGCGGGCGCGCACCCCGTACGCGTGCGCGAAGTCGACCAGGTGGGCGACGAAGCCCGGCTCGTCGGTGCCAACCGCCGCGACGATCGCCTCCTCGGTGGAGTAGTCCACCAGGTCGTGACTGGATTCGTCGTCGGCGACCGAGTGCATCCGGGCCACCGCCCGGCCGAGGTCGACGAGAACCCCGGTCAGTTCCTCCGGCTCGTTCACGTCCGACCAGTCCAGGTCGGCGGCGTACGGGGAGACCTCGGCGACGAGCTGACCGGCCCCGTTCAGCTCGGTGAAGCCCAGCCACGGGTCGGCGTGCGCCTGCAACGCCCGCTGCGACTCGGCGGTCCGGTGCCCCTGGTGCTGAAAGTAGCCACGGACCGACTCGTCGGTGACGTACCGCGCCACGGCCGGCACCTGCGCCTGCTTCATGTAGATGACGACGTCGTTCTCGAGTGCCTGGGTGTGCCCCTCCAGCAGCAGGTTGTACGACGGCAGCCCGGCCGAGCCGATCCCGACACCCTTGCGCAGCACCACGTCCTTGATCCGCGCCGCCACCGGACGGAGCTGGGTCGAGGCGGTCGGCAGGGTGCCCAGGTAGTCCTGGAAGGCGGCGCTGACCACGTCCCGGGTGGCCGCGTCGATCTCGAAGACCCCGTCGCCGATGGAGAACCGTCGCTCGTAGTTGTCGATGGTGGTCTGCGCGGCGAGCAGGTCGACGCGGGTGTTCAGCCGGGCCCGTTGCAGCACCCGGCGCAGCACCCCGTCGGCGTTGTCCAGGGTGATCGACCCGATGGCGTCGTCACCGCCGGCGGCGATGGCCCGCAGCTCGGTCAGGTACGACCGGGCGAACCCGCCCACCAGCTCCCCGATCGCCGTGTCGGAGAGCGCCTTGCCGTAGCCCAGCAGCGCCACGCTCGCCGCGAGCCGGCGCAGGTCCCAGGTGAACGGCCCGACGTACGCCTCGTCGAAGTCGTTGACGTTGAACACCAACTGCCCGGAGGCGTTCATGTAGGTGCCGAAGTTCTCCGCGTGCAGGTCACCGTGGATCCACACCCGGCTGGTCCGCTCGTCGAGGAACCTGTCGTGGGCGAAGTCACCGCGCTGGTCGGCGTAGAACAGCGCGGCGCTGCCCCGGTAGAAGGCGAACGGCGAAGCCGCCATCTTGCGGAACTTGCGCCGGAACGCGGCCGGGTCGATCGCCATCGACGCGCCGAACTCCGCGGTGAGTACGTCGACGATGTGGGCGGACCGCTGGTCCGCTGAGCTGCTCATAGTCCGCAGGCTAGTGCGGCGGGTCCACCGCGGTTGACGAACCGACCACCCGTCGGTCGGGCACCGCGTGACCGCCCCGGAACTCAGGCCGCCCCGGAACTCAGGCCGCCCCGGAACTCAGGTCGCCTCGGAACTCAGGTCGCCTCGGAAGTCAGGTCGCCCCGGAACTCAGGTCGCGGCGGGTGGGCGGACCGGCGGGGCGGTGAGCGAGTCGACCGAGCGTGGCGCGGCAGCCTCGCGCGGCGGAGCGTCGAGCGGCGCGGCGAGCGCGTCCCGTTGCGGCACGCCCCCGATGCCGGACTGCTCGGCGGCGATCTTCTCCTGCAGGCGCAGGATGCCGTGCAGCAGCGCCTCCGGCCGGGGCGGGCAGCCGGGAACGTACACGTCGACCGGAATGAGCTGGTCGACGCCCTTGGTCACCGAGTACGAGTCCCAGTAGGGGCCGCCGCAGTTGGAGCAGGCGCCGAACGAGATGACGTACTTCGGCTCAGGCATCTGGTCGTAGAGCCGCTTGATCGCCGGGGCCATCTTGTCGGTCACCGTGCCGGAGACCACCATCAGGTCGGCCTGGCGGGGGCCGTGGGCGAACGGGATCACGCCGAGTCGGATGAAGTCGTGCCGACCCATGCTCGTCGCGATGAACTCGATGGCACAGCAGGCCAGCCCGAAGTTGAACACCCAGAGCGAGTAGCGGCGCCCCCAGTTCAGCACGAACCGGATCGGCTCGCCGAGCACTGCCGGCAGCTGCACGAGCGCCCCCTCTCCTCCTCGACAGTGAATCACAGGCGTCGTCCGTACGGTCCGGCGGTGAGCGGCCCGTACGCCCCGCCGGGTGTCTCCGAGCCGACAACATTCGGCGACGATCGACGCGCAACCTGTCGACGCGTTCGCTTGTGTGACCGGTGCTGGCGAACACACCGCCGGCAGCCGCCACGGGGAGGACGAGTGCTTGTGACACGAGATGTGCGGGTGGGCGGACGCCCACCGGACCCACCGGGAACCGCCACCTCCCCGGCCGCGGAGTTGGTCTTCGACGACTTCTACCACGCCCACTTCCGCGGGCTGGTGGTGCAGTTGACCGCGTACACGGGTGACCGCGGGCAGGCGCAGGATCTGGTTCAGGAGGCGTTCTGTCGGGCGTACGCCCGCTGGGACCGGCTGGTCGAGTACCAGGACCCGCTGGCCTGGGTACGTCGGGTCGCCTGGAACCTCGGCCACAACCGCTGGCGGCGGCTGCGGACCGCCCAGCTGTGGCTGCTGCGGCAGCGGGAGACACACGTCGCCGAGCCGAGCCCGGACCGGGTCGCCGTCGACGCCGCACTGGCGAAGTTGCCGCCGAAGCAGCGGCGGGCCGTCGTCCTGCACTACCTCGCCGACCTGACGATCGCGGAGATCGCCGCCCAGGAGCAGGTCGCGGAGGGGACGGTCAAGTCCTGGCTGCACCGCGGCCGGGCCGCGCTCGCCACGCACCTGCGCGACACCAGAGAGGAGGTGCGGGATGTCTGAGCAGGAAATTCTCGACCTCGCCGAAGAGTTCGGCCGATACCGGCGTACCGCGCTGGCGGAGGTCGAGGCGCCCGGACCCGCCGCCGTTCGGCGGACGGTACGAAGCCGCGGCCGACGCCGGCTCGCGGCCACCGCCACGACGGCGCTCGCCCTGTTCGGCGGGTCGGCGGTCGGATACGCGGCGATGAACGGCCCGGATCACCGACCTGGCCCGGTCGAGCCGACGCCGAGTGTGTCGGTGTCGCCGCCGCCGCTGCCGACGCCGACGACGTCGACCCCCAGCCCGGCGGGTACCAGCACCAGCCCGAGCACGCCGGTGCCGCAGGGCCGGTTCAGCCGGGCGCAGTTACTGGGAGCGCCGGTGACCCTGCCGGCGTGGCGGGCCGGGCCGGGCTGCCCGACGACGCAGACGCGGCTCACCGCCGATGCCCGCGAGGGTCAGAACTGGCTTCTGGCGCTCGACCACGGCGACGTCGACGGCGACGGCGCGGTGGAGACGGTGGCGCTCGTGCAGTGCGTGTTCGGCACCGGCGGGCCGATGCAGGTGGTCGCCTTCGACCGCGACGAGGAGGGGAAGGTGACGACGCTCGGCCGGGTGGTCGCGACCACCATCGACAAACCGCAGTGGCTGTTCGCGCTCGATGTCGTGGGCGACGGCACGGTCCGCGTGGAGGTCGGTGACATCGCTCCCGGGGGCGGCTGGCCCGGCGAGTGGTCACAGCGGCAGTGGCGGGGCTACCGCTGGAAGGGCGAGGCCTTCACGCAGGTGTCCGGGCCGACGACCTTCGGCCAGAACCCGAACTCGGCGGACGTCGCGGTCACCGTCACCGACCTCGTGCTGACCACGGCGGACGACGGCTCCCGAACGGGTACGGCCACCGTGCGGGTGCGTAACCGGAGCACCAAGCCGGTCGCCCACGTCGACCTACGGCTGGGCTTACCCGCATCGGTGCGCCCGGACGTCGACGGGTGGGGCCCGTGTGGGGGCGAGCCGCAGCACACGAGCGAGCCGGTGACCTGCCGCCTGGATCGGCTGGCAGCGGGGGCGGAGGTGCGGCTGGACCTCAGCTTCCGGGTGGCCGAGGGAATCACGCTGGGCACGGGGAAGGCCGACGTGGACGTCCGGCCGATGAGCAGCGGGTTCAACTACCTGATGGAGATCAACGACGCCGACAACCTGGTACAGATGACCTACCGCTGACAGGCCGGCCGCCGGCCGCACCGTACGCCACGGGGGCGTACGGCGCGGCCGGCGCTGCGGTCACCAGCTCGGACGTTGCAGCAGGCCGACGAACTCGACGAGCAGCCGCTCCCGCAACGCCGGCGGCGCGGCGTCGAGCAGCGTGTTGACCACCGCCATCCGCTCCGGCAGCGGTGCACCGTCCGCCTCGCCGCCCATGCCCAGCCCGGCGGCCAGGCCGACGACCACCTCCGGAGTCAGCGCGTCAGGGGTGAGGGCACCGACCAGAGCCGTCAGCTCCGCGGGCAGCCGCACCGGGCCGGCCGCTCGCGCCGCCGCCACCGCCTCGTCCAGGTCCGGCCCGAACTCGGCCACCCGGGGCGCGACGGCGGCGGTCACCGTGAGGTGCACACTTGCGGGCAGCCCGGCGTACGAGAGCTGAGGTTGGGTGTGCCAACCCCGCACGGTCAGCTCGTCGACCAGGACGAACAGGTCCGGGCCATCCTCCGTGGCGGTGAAGCAGACCACTGTCGACTCCGGCTCCGCCATCAGCCGCAGCCCGTCGGCGGCACGCACCGCGTCGGCCAGACCGGCGACCGCGTCCCGGGTGGTGGCGGTCAGCCGCAGGTAACCGTCGTCGCCGAGGTGACGCACGGTGGCGTACGCGGCGGCGATCGGCCCGCCCGAGCGGGTGGACGCGATCACCGGGTTGATCATCGTGTAGCCGGGCCAGTCGGCGTACGCGAAGTACTGCGGAGCACGAAGTGTGGCGTCCCGGTGCAGCAGCACCGACACCCCCTTCGGGGCGTACGCGTACTTGTGCAGGTCGACCGAGATGGAGGTGACCCCGGGCACCGCGAAGTCGAACGCCGGCACCGGCTCCCCGAGACGGCGCAGGTACGGCAGGGTCCAGCCGCCGAAGCAGGCGTCGACGTGGCAGCGCACCCCGGCCTCGGCGGCGGCAGCGGCGATCTGCCCGACCGGGTCCACCACCCCGTGCGCGTACGACGGCGCGGAGCAGGCGACGAGCACCGTCTCCGGGCGGATCGCGGCGGCCATCGCGGCCGGGTCGGGGCGCAGCGTCTCCGGGTCGACGGGTACGACGTCCAGTGCCACCCGCAGGTAGTGCGCCGCCTTGGCGAATGCCGCGTGCGCGCTCGACGGCACCACGATCCGGGGTGCGGAGATCTCCGGGTGGGCGTCCCGGGCGGTCTTGACGGCGAGGATCAGCGATTCGGTGCCGCCGCTGGTGATGCTGCCGACGACGTCGGGTGCGGTGGTGCCCGGGCCAGCGCCGAGCACCCGGGCGGCGGCAGCGACGAGGGCGTTCTCCATCGCCAGCAGGGACGGGAACGCGGTCGGGTCCAGGCCGTTGACGTGCGCGCTCTCCCGGTGGGCTGCGGCGGTCAGCTCGTCCAGCCCCGGTACCGCAGGGTCGTAGACGTACGCGAACAGCCGTCCGCCGTGGGTGGGCGCGTCAGCCGCTCGCAGCTTCCGCACCTCGTCGAGTGCCTGTTCCGCCGGAACCCCGGTGGCGGCGAGCGCCCCGGCCTCCACCCTGTTCTCGTCGATCATGGAGTCGTGGTGCCCTTCTCGTGACGGTTAACGGCTCTCATCGCCCAGCACAACTCCATGATCGACCCGGTCGCTCCGCGCGGTGAGGGTGTACTGGCGCAGGAGGAGGATCGGCGGGGCGATGAGCAGGGCGGGGATCAGTGTGAAGCCGAGGAGGACGCCGAGCCTCGCCGTGTCGGACTGGACCGCCGCCGAGCCGGTGTCGGAGGAGACGTAGCCGGAAAGCTGGAGCACCAGCCCGTAGATGCCCGGGCCGAGCGCCAGGCCGAAGGTCTCCCCAGCGGTCCACAGGCCGGTGAAGACGCCCGCCTGCCGTCGCCCGGTGCGCGCCGTCTCGTCCGCGATGCAGTCCGGCAACATCGCCAATGCGAAGACCTGCTGTCCGGCGTACCCCACGCCGATAAGCGCGACCAGGAGATAGACGGCGACCGCCGGCAGCACCGGCGCGGCGACCAGGGCGAAAGCCCCGACGGCGAGGATCAGCGAGGCGATCACCAGGGCGGTGCGCTTGCCCAGCCGGGCACCGATCCGGGACCAGACCGGCATCACCAGCAACGCCGGCCCGACGAAGCAGACGAAGAGCAGGGTCGGCCCGCTCTCCTCGTCGCGCAGGATCTGCCCCGCGAAGTAGTTGACGCCGGCCAGGATCGTCGCCACCCCGGCGGACTGCACCACGAAGCAGATCAGAAGTGCCCGGAACGGGCGGTTGGCACCGGCCACCGCGAGTTGGGCGCGCAGGGTCGGCTCGCTCTCACCCACCGTGCCGGTCGGCGCGGACCGGGTGCCCAGGAACGCGCCGACTGCGCCGAGGGCGATCAGCACCGCCACGAACAGGCCCATCCAGCGGTGCCCGACCACGCCGTCACCGCCGGCGCTGACCACAAGTGGCGCGACCGCCCCGGAGACCAGGATGGCAAGCGCCAGCACCGCGATCCGCCAGGTCATCAACCGGGTGCGCTCGGCGTAGTCGCCGGTCAGCTCCGCCGGCATCGCCACGTACGGCACCTGGAAGAAGGCGAACGCGGTGGCGGTGGCGAGGAAGGCGAACGCCACGTACGCCGCGGCGGCGGAACCGTTACCGAACGGCGCGGCGAAGATCGACGCGAACAGGACGGCGAGCGCGAGGCCGGCGACGAGCAGGTAGGGCCGGCGGGCGCCCCACCGTGACCGGGTGCGGTCGGAGATCCGCCCGGCAACCGGGTTGACCAGCACGTCCCAGGCCTTGGGCAGCAACACCAGCAGGGCGGCCAGCCCGGCGGCCACGCCCAGGGTGTCGGTCAGGTACGGCAACAGCAGCAGACCGGGCACGGTGCCGAACGCTCCGGTCGCCAGGGAACCGAGCGCGTAGCCGGCGTGCACCGATCGGGGCAGCGAGCCGGTGGCTGACGAGCCGGCGCCCGGCGGCGTTTTCATGGGGCCGAATGTTACTCACGTTAGGTCTACGGCTGACCACCCTGCCGGCCCTGGTGAACACAACCGAACAGTCAGGTTGGCGGCACTGCAAACCCGCAACCGCGACAACTGTGTCGGAGTGTTAACGACGCCCAGGGCAGACCCGCCCGGCGGCAACGGGGAGGGGCAGTGACAGCAACGATGGGAGCCCGCGCCAACGAACCACCGGGGACACGGACGGCCGGTGACGTGGTCGCGACGATCACCTTCGACGACTTCTACCACGCGCACTACCGCGGCGTGACCGCCCAACTGTGTGCGTACACCGGGGATCTGGGGCAGTCACAGGACCTGGCCCAGGAGGCGTTCTACCGAGCGCTGGCCCGCTGGGACCGCCTGGTCCGGTACGACGACCCGGTCGCCTGGGTCCGACAGGTCGCCTGGAACCTGGCCAGAAGCCGGTGGCGTCGCCTTCGTACCGCCCGTAACCATCTGTTGCGGCAGCGACGCTCCGAGGCCGAGGTGGCCGGTCCGACCCCCGACCGGGTGGCGATCGACGCGGCGCTGGCGCAGTTGCCCGCGAGCCACCGCCGAGCGGTCATCCTGCACTACCTGGCCGACCTCTCCGTCAGTCAGATCGCCGCCCAGGAAGAAGTGGCCGAGGGCACCGTGAAGTCATGGCTGCACCGCGGCCGGACGGCCCTGGCCGGGCTGCTCGACGAGAACACCGAGGGGGTGTCCGATGGATGACCTCGATGCGCGACTGCGCGAGCGGCTCACCGCGTACCGCAATGGCGTGGTGACCCAGGTCGCCGGCCCTGGCCCGGACCGGGCCCGGTATCTCCTCCGCCGACGCCGCCGGATGACTGCGGTGGCCGTGGTCGCGACGGCGGTCGCCCTGGTGGTGGCCCCCATCGTCGCCAACGCCGCGCTGCGTGGCGACCAGAACCAGCCGGCCCTGGCGGCGTCCGTCGAACCGACGGCGCCGCCGACGTCGGCACCGCCGACGCCCACACCCACCCCGACGCCGGCGGCGACCACAGACGCCCCGAAGCCCCCGGACGGACGGATCAGTCGGGCCCAACTGCTCGCCGCCCACGTCGACCTGCCGAGTTGGCCGTCGGGCCCGGCGGAGGGCGGCTGCGCCACCTCGAAGGTCCGACTCAGGACCAGCACGACGCAGACCTTCGTGTCGGAGTTGGCGGACGACGCGTTCCAGTACGGCGACCTGGATGACGACGGCGCCGTCGAGACCGTCGCCGTCGTCGCCTGCCGGTACGGCGAGGCGTCGGCGAAGCAGGTGGTGGCCTTCGACCGGGACCCGGACGGTCGGATCGTGACCGTCGGCAGGGTGGTCCGAACCGGCGACGGGTTCGACGACATTCGCGCGGTGGAGATCAAGGGGAACGGGTCGGTCGAGGTGCGGGTGGCCGACATCGTGCCGTGCTGCGGCACCCCTACCTACCTGCGACGGGAGCAGGTGCGGACCTACCGGTGGGACGGGGAGCGATTCGACCAGACCGACGGCCCCACGTCATTCGGCAAGGACCCCCGACTCACCGACCTGAGGTTGAGCATGACCCACGAGCGGACCGAAGTCCCCGGTTCCGTCGCCCGGCGCAAACTGACCATCGTCCTCACGGTCACCAACGCCGGGCCGGTCGACGCACCCCAGATCGCCATCCGTGGCTTCGACCTGGAGACCAGCGGCGCGGACTGGTCGAAGTGCGACCCGACGCACGCGGCCGAGACCAACAACCGGGCGTGCCTGCTACCCGGAGTGCCGGCCGGTGAGTCGCGGCGCTACACGTTCGTCCAGCTCGTGCCGAGCAAGACCGGGGCCGACGCGCAGACCAGAGGATTCTGGGTCGCCCACCACGACGCCCAGGACCGCGAGTGGCCCGACCTGAACAGGGAGGACAACAGCGTCGATCTCCCCTTCAAGCTCTGAACCACGCATCCGCGCGGCGTTGGTCACCGGTCCTCGTCCGGTGACCAACCCGCCGCCGCGATGTCCACACCCTCGCCGCGCAGCGGCACCCCCTCGGACCGCAGTCGCGCCCGCGCCTCCCGCTCGTGCCCCGGAGGCAGTCGGCCGCTCGCGGTCACCACCCGATGCCAGGGCACCGACCCGCCATGCCGCGCCAGGATGGCGCCGACCAGCCGGGCCGAGGTGCGACCCGAGCGCTCGGCCAGCGCGTCAGCCACCCCGCCGTACGACATGACCCGGCCCTCCGGGATCCGCTCGACCAGATCGAGCACCGCCTCGACGTACTCGTCAGGAGTCACAATCCGCCACCATATGGGAACGCCGCCGGGCGGTGCGGCCGTGACCACGCAGAATGGTCGGGTGCGCGACGCAGTCACGACGGCCCGACGGGTCGTCGTCAAGATCGGATCCTCCTCGTTGACCACCGCCACCGGCGGGTTGGCCGACGAGCGCGTCGACACGCTCGTCGACACCCTCGGTCGGCTCACCGCCGAAGGGCGCGAGGTGGTGCTGGTCTCGTCCGGCGCCATCGCCGCCGGGCTCGCCCCACTCGGGCTGCCCCGACGCCCGCGCGACCTGGCCACCCAGCAGGCCGCCGCCAGCGTCGGGCAGGGGCTGCTGATCGGCAGGTACGCGGCCAGCTTCGCCCGGCACGGCCGCACCGTCGGGCAGGTGCTGCTCACCGTCGACGACGTGACCCGGCGAGCGCACTACCGCAACGCGTACCGGACGCTGCGCAAGCTGCTCGACCTGCGGGCGGTGCCGATCGTCAACGAGAACGACACGGTGGCCACCCAGGAGATCCGCTTCGGCGACAACGACCGGCTGGCCGCCCTGGTGGCCGCCCTGGTCCACGCCGACCTGCTGGTCCTCCTCTCCGACGTGGACGCGCTCTGGACCGGCGACCCCACCAACCCGCACTCGACCCGGATCACCGAGGTCCGCGACGACGCGGACCTCGCCGGCATCACCATCGGCGGGGCCGGCCGCTCCGGCGTCGGCACCGGCGGCATGGTGACGAAGGTCGAGGCCGCCCGGATCGCCACCGGCTTCGGCATCCCGGTGGTGCTCACCGCCGCCGACCTGGCCGCGCCGGCGCTGGCCGGCGAGCCCGTCGGCACGCTCTTCCACCCGCAGCGGCAACGCCCGACGGCCCGGCTGTTCTGGCTGGCCCACGCCACCTCACCCCGGGGCCGGTTGCACCTCGACCCGGGCGCGGTCGCCGCCGTCGTCGGGCGGCGCAAGTCGCTGCTCCCGGCCGGCATCACCGCCGTGGACGGCACGTTCACCGCCGGCGACCCGGTCGACCTGGTGGACACCGCCGGCGCGTCGGTCGCCCGAGGGCTCGTCAACTACGACGCGGTGGAGCTGCCCGGGCTGCTCGGCCGCTCCACGTCCGAACTCGCCGCGGCGCTCGGCCCGGCGTACGAACGAGAGGTCGTCCACCGCGACGACCTCGTGCTGCTGTGAGGAGTCGATGATGAGCGTCGTCGAGCAGGCGCGACGGGCGCGGGACGCCGCCGCCGAGTTGGCCGTGGCCACGCGTACGGTCAAGGACGCCGCGCTGGTGGCGATGGCCGACGCGCTTGTGGCGCGTACCCCGGAGATCCTGACCGCGAACGAGACGGACCTGGCGGCCGGGCGCGAGGCCGGGCTGAGCGCGGCCGTGCTGGACCGACTCGCGCTCGACGCGGGCCGGGTCGCCGGCATCGCCGACGCGCTGCGTGCGATGGCCGCGCTGCCCGACCCGGTGGGTGAGGTCGTCCGCGGGTCCACTCTGCCCAACGGCCTGGAGCTGCGCCAGATCCGGGTGCCGTTCGGGGTCGTCGGCATCATCTACGAGGCGCGACCCAACGTGACAGTGGACGCCGCCGGGATCTGTCTGAAGTCCGGCAACGCGGCGCTGCTGCGCGGGTCGTCGTCGGCCGCGCACTCCAACGCCGCGCTCGTCGCGGTGCTTCGCGACGCGGTCTCCGGGGCGGGTCTGCCCGCCGACGCGGTGCAGTTGCTCGACGCCAGCTCCCGCGACTCGGTCAAGGAACTGATGCGCGCCCGAGGGCTCGTCGACGTGCTCATCCCGCGCGGTGGAGCGTCGCTGATCCGCGCCGTCGTCGAGGAGTCGACAGTGCCGGTGATCGAGACCGGGGTGGGCAACTGCCACGTCTACGTCGACGCCGCCGCCGACCTCGCGAAGGCCGTCGCGATCACGCTCAATGCCAAGACGCAGCGCCTCTCCACCTGCAACACGGCCGAGTCGCTGCTGGTGCACGCGAGCGTCGCCGACGCGTTCCTGCCGCCGGTGCTTGCCGCTTTCGCCGAGGCGGGGGTGACGGTGCACGGCTCCCCCGAGGTGGCCGCGTACTCCGCCGCCGTGGTCCCGGCCACCGACGAGGACTACGCCACCGAGTACCTGTCCGCCGACATCTCCGTGGCGGTGGTCGACTCGCTTGACGCGGCGGTCGCGCACATCCGTCGCTACGGCACCGGGCACACCGAGGCGATCGTCACCGACTCGACGAGCGCGGCCCGCGACTTCGTCGCCCGCGTGGACGCGGCGGCGGTGATGGTGAACGCGTCGACCCGGTTCACCGACGGGGGCGAGTTCGGCTTCGGCGCGGAGATCGGCATCTCCACCCAGAAGCTGCACGCCCGCGGCCCGATGGGCCTACCCGAGCTGACCAGCACCAAGTACGTGGTAACCGGCGACGGCCACCTGCGCTGAGCCCTCGCCGCTCCCGCCCGCCTCCCCCGTCGATCTTGCACTTAGTGTTGTGCCATAACGGGCAAACAACCCGAGTCGGCAACCGAAACTGCAAGATCGGCGCGTCGGGGGGTCGGGGCGGGTCGGGGGGTCGGGGGCGTTGGGGCAGCTCAGCTCTTGGGGCGGGCCGCTCGGATCGCCGCCAACGTGGCGTGCACGTCGAACTGGTGGCCGTCGTCGCTCTCCCAGCCGCCGTCGCTGCGCTGGGTCTCGGCCAACCGGCGCAGCGCCCGCACCATGATCCAGTCCTGCGGGTCGACGCCGGCCCGGCGCAGCGTGGCCGCCAACCAGGCCACGTCGCCGGGGGACATCTTCGGCATCCGCTCGGCGAGCACCACCTGGATGCGCGCCGACTCCTGGAACATCTCCTGCCGGTGCAGTACGGCCGCGCTCAGCCAGCCCGCGGCGAGGAACGACGGCCAACTGCCGTCCGGGCGGAGCCGCGCGGCGAGCGAGTGGGCCGCCGCCTGCACCACCCCGGCGTACGCCCCACCGACCCGATGGTCCAGCGGACCCGAGGCTCGGGCGTCCAGGCCGGCGACGGTGAGCCAGAAACCGGCGTTTGCGGACACGAGGAACCCGGCCTCCGGATCGCCGGGTCGGGCCCACTCCGGTGCCGAGTCGGCAAGCGACGCGTCCTCTTCCCAGCCGCCGTCGGCCTGCTGCCGGGACGCCAGCCAGTCGAGCGCGCGCCGGGCTGCGGGACGACCGAGCGCGCCCAGGTCGTCCAGTTCGACGAGGCGGAAACAGGTGGCGTCGATCGAGGCGACCGGGCCGCCCCAGGTGGCCGGCCACCCGCCGTCGGGAGACTGGCCCACCTCGGCCGTCTCCAACAGTTCGGCGGGCACGACGGTGCCGTTGCGGAGCCAGGAGAGGCGGGCACGTTCCACCGCGTCCCCGTGCGCCACCACGAACCCGATCGCGGCTTCCAAGTCGACCACGGCGGAGACGCTACCTGCGCAGACGCCATGACGCCTCGGAGAATCGGCCAGGCCGCAATGGCTGCGTCGCTCCGGCCGTCGGGCTGCCCAGCGTCATCTGCGTCGATTCGCCGGGACGGCCACGTGGGCCGCCCCGGCCTGAACGGTCAGTACGCGGGCAGCGACGGGTCGATCTGCTTGATCCAGGAGAGCACGCCACCCTGCACGTGCACGGCGTCCTTGAAACCGGCCGCCTTGAGCGCGGCGAGGGCCTCCGCCGAGCGGACGCCGGACTTGCAGTGCAGCACGATCTGGCGGTCCTGCGGCAGTTTGGCGAGCGCCTCACCGGAGATGATGTCGCCCTTGGGGATCAGGGTGGCGCCGGGGATGCGGACGATTTCGTACTCGGCCGGCTCCCGTACGTCGACGAGGTAGATGTCCTTGCCGGCGTCCTGCCACTCCTTGAGCTCGAGTGCGGTGATGGTCGAGTCGAGGGTGGCTTCCTGGGCTTCTTCGGAGACCGCGCCGCAGAAGTCCTCGTAGTCTTCGAGCAGGTCGGTGACCGTCGGGTTCTCACCGCAGAGCGCGCAGTTCGGGTCCTTCCGAACCTTGATCTTGCGGTATTCCATCTCCAGGGCGTCGTAGACCATCAGGCGGCCGACGAGCGGCTCGCCGATCCCGGTGAGCAGCTTGATCGCCTCGTTCACCTGGATCGACCCGATGGACGCGCAGAGCACGCCGAGCACGCCACCCTCGGCGCAGGAGGGGACCATGCCGGGCGGCGGCGGCTCCGGGTAGAGGCAGCGGTAGCAGGGGCCGTGCTCGGCCCAGAACACCGACGCCTGGCCGTCGAAGCGGTAGATCGAGCCCCAGACGTACGGCTTGCCCAGCAGCACCGCCGCGTCGTTGACCATGTAGCGGGTGGCGAAGTTGTCGGTGCCGTCGACGATCAGGTCGTACTGGGCGAAGATCTCGCGGACGTTCTCCCGGTCCAGCGCGGTGTTGTGGATCTCCACGTTGACCAGGGGGTTGATCTCGCGGATCGACGCGGCGGCGGACTCGGCCTTGGAACGGCCGATGTCGGACACACCGTGGATGACCTGGCGCTGGAGGTTGGACTCGTCGACGGTGTCGAAGTCGATGATGCCGAGCGTGCCGACCCCGGCTGCGGCGAGGTACAGCAGGGCGGGCGACCCGAGGCCACCTGCGCCGACACAGAGCACCCGGGCGTTCTTGAGCCGCTTCTGCCCGGCCACCCCGACGTCCGGGATGATCAGGTGGCGTGAGTAACGGCGGATCTCGTCTACGGTCAGCTCGGCGGCGGGTTCGACGAGCGGGGGCAACGACACGGTGGACTCCCCGGGATCGGCGGTGTGAACCGCGCCATTGTTGCTCGCGGGGGCACCGCTCGGCCATGAGGGACGACACGTGGTCCGGTATGCGGGAGCGGGAATAACCGACGACTCGCCCGATCAGGGGACGATGTCTCCCGCGTAGCGACGACCGTCGAGGTACGGCCAGGCGTTGGCGACGCAGCCGTGCAGGCCGTACGTCTGCTGCTGCATCACCGGGGCCGGCTCCCCCGGGCCGGGGCACGCCTCGTGGTCCTCGCCGAACTCGTGTCCCACCTCGTGGTTGATGACGTAGGTCCGGTAGGTGTCCAGCGATGCGCCGTAGTCGGGGACCGCCTCCATCCAGCGGGCCAGGTTGATGATGACCTGGCCGGGCAGGCGGCAGGAGGTGTAGCGCTCGGTGGTCAAGCCGCCCTCGGCGCACATCCGCTCGGACGTGACCGGGGTGGCCAGGTAGATGGTGAAGTCGGCGGCCTCGGCGTCGGCCACCCGTTGCACCCGCAGCTCGTCGGACGCGATCCAACTGCGCGGGTCGGCCAGCACCTCGTCCACCCTGGCGGCGAACTCGTCGGCGTCCTGGCCGGCGCCGCGTTCGACGACGACCCGGTAACGGCGCAGCGGCCCGTCCGTGCCGCGCACGGACGTCTCGCCGTCCGCCACGGTGAAGCGGCCCGCTCCGACCGACGGGTAGGTGGTGGGGGCCGGGTGCGCGACCCCACCGCCGTGGCCCATTCCGCCCTGGGTGGCGGCCGGGGGCTCGCTTGACGGCTCACCGCCCCGGCTCACCGTCACGCCGATGGCGGCGGCGAGCACGAGCAGGCCGAGCAGCATGCTGCGGCGTCGACGCCGGTGCATCCGGACGAACGTGGGACGCGCACCCCGTAGCGCCGACCGGGGGTCGGACGGCTGCGGCGGGCCGTAAGGGGACGACGGCGTCATGAGCCAAGCGTGACAGATTATTCGGGCATTTCTCCGTTTTTGGTGCTATTGCCACAAGACGCCTGATGGAGGGTTGGGTGGTCGGCGTGTCGAGCCGATCGGCTCACAGTGCGGGGCCGCTGTGCCGACGCCCGTTCAGGTACGGCCACGGGTTGGCCCGGCACCCGTTGAGGAAGAGCGTCTGCTGCATCATCACCGGCGCCGGCCGGCCCGCACCGGGGCAGCGCTCGTGCCGATGCCCCAGTTGGTGACCCACCTCGTGATTGACGACGTACGTCCGGTAGACCGTCAGCGGCACGGCGGCCGAGACGAAGTGCGGCACGGACAACCGCCACCGATCCAGATTGATGATCACCTGCCCGGGTGCGCGACAGGACGTGTACGGCCGGCCGTTGATCCGGATGTTCACCCCACCCTGTGCGCACATCCGGCCCGCGGTACGAGCCGTGGCGAGGTAGACGGTGAAGTCGCGAGGCGCGGCCCCGGGCACCTGCTGAAGCCGCAGCCTGCCGCTGTCGACCCAACTGCCCGGCCCGGCGAGCGCCGTGTGAACCGCCTGGGCGAAATCGGCGGCGTCCTCGTCACTGCCCGACTCCACCGCGACCCGGTAACGCCGCAGCTCACCCGCCCGGCCCAGCACCGGGCCGGATCGGGAGTCGTAGCCGAACGTGCCCGAGCCGGCGCTCGGCACCGCGCCGGGCACCCGCAACACCGGGGGCGCGCTTGACGGTGGCGCGGCAGAGGGCGACGGCTCAGGCGGCACCGGCGCATCCACAAGCGGCGGTGGCGTGCCGATCTGCTCGGCGGCCAGCCGCTCGGCGCCGGGCTGTCCACCCGGCCGCTCAGCGATCACGGTCACCGCCGCGCCGACCGCCACCACCACCGCCACCAGTTGGGCGATCAGCGCGAAACGTCGCCGACGGCGCACGGGGAGGCGGGCTGAGCTGGGCATCCAGGTCAGCCTGCCAGATCGGACGGCCGCGCGACCTCCCCCGTTTCGGCGAGCAGGCCGACCACCGCGCGGGCAACCAACCGGGGAACCTCCAACTGCGCCACATGGCCGACACCGTCGAGCATCATCAATCGGCTGTCCGGAATGACCCGGGCGGTCTGCGGCGCCACCCGCACGTCGACCAGACGGTCCTGTCGGCCACCCACCACCAGGGTCGGTGCGCGTACCGCCCCGGCGAGACGCCAGAGCGAGCCCGGCCCCGGCAGGTACGACCGCAGGAAGCTGGAGACCAGCCCACGGAACGTCCGGACGTACGCCGCGGCGTAGTGCTGCGCCTCGTACCGCACCCGTATCTCCTCCAACGCCTCGGCCCGGCGCTGATCGCAGATCCGGCTGAGGTCGGCGACGCACGCCTCAAGCACCTGCTGGGCCATCACCTCCGGCGCGAGCTGGGTGAGGTGCCGGGCGACCAGCCGTTCACCGCCGGGAATGGCGAGCACCGGCAGCATCCGCCCCTGCAACGAGCGCCGGAAGTCCAGAAACGGCAGGGCCGGGGAGATCAGCGTGAGGGTACGCACCAGATCCGGCCGGAGCCCGGCGACCTGCACCGCCACCGCGCCGCCGAGCGAGTTGCCGAACAGGTGCACCGGACCGCGACCGGAGTGCTCGATCCAGCGGACCACCAGATCCGCGAAGGCCGGGACCGTGTAGCGCCGGCCCGGCTCGCTCCGGCCGAAGCCCGGCAGATCGATGGCCTGACCGTCCAGCCGGTCGGCGAGCAACCCGGCCAGGTCGGTCCAGTTCTGTGACGACCCACCCAACCCGTGTACGTACAACGCCGGCTCCGCGCCGACGGCGGTGGCCGGGGTGTCCCGCACGTACGTGACCAGGCCGTCGAGGCGGACTTCACGGCCCGGCCACGGTGGCGGGACGCTGTCGTCGGGGAGCAGGTGGTCCGGCCAGAGGGTCGCGCTTCTCATCCCTCCAGTCTGCCCCGGACCACTCAGGACAGCAGCGCCTCCAGTCGACGGTTGACCGCCGCCAGTGTCGCCCGGACCACCGCCTGCCGGGGATCACCCGCGACCAGGGCCGACCCGGCCAGTTGCTCGACCCAGCCCTCACAGACCAGCAACGCCACCACGGTGGCCACCTCACAGTTGCCGAACGGCACCACCGCCGCGTGCTCGACGAAGCAGCGCCCCCGCTCGGCGTTCTCGGTGCCGCGCAGCAGCTCGTCGACCGCGGCGGCCGCCGCCACCGCACAGAGCCGCAGCACATAGCCGTCCACCGCCGGCCCGGTGGCGTACCCGGAGGCGCTGTCCTCCCCGGCCAGCAGCCGGACCTCGACGTTCGCGTCCAGGCCGAAGGTGCTGACCTGCACGTGGTCGATCACCACTCGGGGCCCCGGCGTGTCGCCGGTCTCCAGCGGCCGGGACGGCGCCGACTCCGTCGTGGTCACCTGACCACCGGAGTACGACGTACCAAGCGTCGCCGGGCTACCGGTGGCGGCACCGGCCGGGGCGGCCGAGACCGATCCGGGTTCCTCGACGGTGGCGCGACCCCGGTGCGGAGTGTTCGCCCGACGGCGGCGCGTCGGATCCGTGTTGGGCCGCGACTCCGGGCCGGCCGGCGTGGTTTCGGCTCGACCGCCGGGTGGACGGACGACTGTCGGCGAATCGGCCGCCCGAGGCTCGCCGGGCTCGCGCACGGTCGCGTTCTGGGTCGCCGAGGTACGCCGCTCGGTGGACCGGTTCTCGGCCGCGCGACGGCGTACCGGCGGGGGTGGCGTGCTGGGCAGACCGGGCACGTTCTGCGGGGCCGCGGCCAACCCCATCCGCTCCTGGAGAAGCCGGGCCACCTGCCGGCTCACCTCGGCCGGGTCGGCACCGTCGGCAAGGTCCAGTCGAAGGCTGTGCGCCCCGGCCGGCGTACGGCGCAGGGCCGCGTCACGGACACCCGCCACCTCCCGGACGGCGTCCAGGATCGCGTTGACGTCGAACCCCTCGGGGCGCTCCCGCAGGGGGGCCGGCTCGTCATCCCGGCGCAGGTGGGTGGCGATGCGGGCGAGTTCCGGGGTCTCGGCGGGTGGGTCCACGGCTGGCGGCTCCGGCACCACGGGCACGTCCGGTTGGGCGGGTACGCGTTGCGGCAGCACCACCGCGCTCGGGGCCGACTGTCGGCCGGCGTCGGGCGACGACGTCGGGTCGGGGGCGGATCGGCGCGCCGCGTAGGCGGAGGCGGATGCCGGTGTGGCCTGGTCGCGGCGGCCGGAACCCTTGGTGGCGGCGGCCGTTGAGGACTGGGCAGCGTCCTTGGACGCCGGGTCGTTGGCCGGCGCGACCGACTGGGCCGAGTCGACGACTGACGGAGCTGGCGGCTCGGGCGACTCCGGCCGGAGTCGGAACGGCGCGGTCGGTCGCACCTCGGGCCGTGACTGGCCGGGCCGGTCGCCGCCGTCGCCCCCACCGAGGTTCGGCGACCGGCTTCCTGGCCAGGACGGAGGGTCGACCGGAGTCGCGGGAATCCGGCCCTCGGCCCAGTCGGGCCGCTCGGCCCGGGAGCTGCTCGCCGTCGGCGAACCGGTGGTCCACGAGGAGCGCTCGGCGACCAGGGACGGGCCGGACGGGGCGGGCGGCGCGTCGGTGAGCGTCGGAGGCGGCCCGGCCGGTGCCGGGGGTGGTCCGGCGGGTGCGGCAGGTGGCACGTCGGCAGGTGCCGGTTCGACCGGCGACGGGCTGGAGGCCCAGGACGGTCGCGTCGGCGGCGCGCTGGGCGGCACCGGATCGGCTCCCCCGGCCCAGGACGGACGTGCCGACGCCGGGCCGGTCGCGGGTGGTTCGGACCCACCCGCCCAGGACGGTCGTACCGGCGGCACGCTTGTCGCGGTCTCGGACCCGCCGGCCCAGGACGGACGGTCGGCCCGGGAGCCGCTGCTCGCCCCAGACCCCGCCCACGAGGGCCGGTCAGCGGGCGGACCACTCGTCGGCGTCACACCACCCGCCCACGACGGCCGATCAGCGGGCGGACCACTCGTCGGCGTCACACCACCCGCCCACGATGGCCGTTCGGCCGGTGGCGCGCTTGTCGGTTCGGCGGGGCGCTCCGGCGTGGACTCGGATTCGTCCCGGGTCGTCTCGTACGCCCGGGGTGCCTCGGCGCGCACCGGCTCGTACGGGCGGGACACCTCGGCGCGCACCGGCTCGTACGGCTGGTTCGGCTCGGCGACCCAGCCCGGTGCGGCCTCGTCCCGTGCTGCCGGGCCAACCGGCTCGTCGTCCTGGCGGGACCAGGGTGGTGCCCAGCCGCCACCCCAACTCGGACGGTTCCAGCTCGGACCCGACCAGTCCGGCTCGGTGGCCGGCGACTCACCGGCGCGGTGCGACTCACCCGCGCGGTGGGCGTCCGCCGGTCGCGGTTCGTCACCGGCACGGCCGGGCTCACCGTCGGCGGCGTGCGCGGATGGACCCGGGGGGCGCCCCGCGGTCGCCGTGCGCTCCGGTGCGAGCGGGGCCCGCCACTCGCGGGGTGCGGCTTGATTGTCGTCGGCGGCCAGCCGCTCGCCGGTCGGCGCGTGGAAGCCGGGCGGCACCTCGAAGCCCGATGCGGCGGTGCCGACGGGCGGCACCTGGACGGCCGGCGGGGCCGAGGTGGGCAGCCCGGGCTCGGCCCAGCGGGCACGGTGCGCGGCACCCGGGTCGACGGTGGGGCCAGCCTCGGTCTCGGTGGCACCCTGCTCTGCTGGTGGAGCGGGACGCTGGGCGGGCACCACGAGCCGGTCGCTGGGCGCGCCGGAGCGACCCTCGACGGGCAGCCCGGGCGGGGCGCTCACCGGTGTCGGGCGCCCCGTCGGCGGTTCGAGACCGGGGTGGTGGACGCCGTTGACGTCGTCCGAGGGGTGTGTCCCGTTGACGTGGTGGCCGTTGACGCGGGTCGGCGATTCCGGATCGCCAGTGCGCCCGACCAGCGGCGATGGCAGATCACCGTGCCGGGTCGAGGAGGTCCGCCAGCCCGACGCGGGGTCCGGCTGCCAGCGCGGCGCCTCGTCCCGGGCAGCCTCGTGGTCGGCGGCTCGGGGCCACCCACCCGCCGGAGGTGCCCACCCGCTGACGGAACGGCTCGGGTCGTCGTGCTGACCCGCTCCGTCACCGTGCTCTCCCGGGGTGGCGGCTCCGGGTTGCCCTGTTTCACTCACCGCGCGCTCCTTGGTCGCCCCCGCTGAGGCTACCGTGTGCCGAGAGTGGCGATAAGTTACAGCGGCGGGCCATTTCCACGACGGAGGTCACGGGCTTCGCCCGGTCTGGGGGGAAAATGCCGGCTCGTACGGAGAACTCGGAGGATCCCATGACCGCTGCGGGGAACGGTGCACAGACCGCTGGCCGGCCAACTCGCCTGCCCCGCTCCGCGCGCCGTAAGCAGCTTCTCGCTGCGGCGCAGGAGGTGTTCGTCGCGCAGGGCTACCACGCCGCCGCGATGGACGACATCGCCGAGCGGGCCGGGGTCTCGAAGCCGGTGCTGTACCAACACTTTCCCGGGAAGATGGACCTTTACCTGGCCCTGCTCGACACGCACTGTGACGCCATCGTCGCTCAGGTGCAAGATGCGATGCGCGGCACCAGTGACAACAAGGAGCGGGTCAGCGCATCGGTGCGGGCGTACTTCGACTTCGTCGACCACGAGAGCGAAGCCTTCCGGCTCGTCTTCGAATCGGACCTGCGCAACGACCCGGCGGTGCGGCAGCGGGTGGAGCGGGTCGAGCAGGGCTGCATCGCGGCGATCACCGACACCATCATCTCCGACACCGGGGTGAGCCGGGCACACGCCGAGTTGCTCGCTTCCGGGCTGGTCGGCGCGGCGGAGACGGCCGCGCAGTTCTGGCTGGCCGGCGGCCGGCAGGTGCCGAAGGCCGAGGCCGAAGCGTTGGTGGCCGCGCTGTCCTGGCGGGGCATCGCGAGCTTCCCGCTGCAAGGTGAGTCAGCCTGACCGCTGACCCCGTGATCGGATAGCCTTCGCAGGGCGGTTCTTTCGCCCCAGTTGAGGAGGCACAGTGGAGGTCAAGATCGGCGTGCAGTACGCGCCGCGCGAGCTGGTTCTGGACAGCGCGCAGTCGCCGGCCGAGATCGAGCAGATCGTGACCGACGCCTTCGCCGGCAACGGCGGCACGCTCTCCCTGACCGACGAGAAGGGCCGGCGGGTCATCGTTCCGGTCGAGAAGGTCGCCTACGTCGAGATCGCCGAGGCGTCGCCCCGAGCGGTCGGGTTCACCGTCCGCTGACCGGTCCGGCCATCGCGGCAGGTCGGCACTCGGCCCACCTGCCGCAGGCCGGCACCGGCCCGACCGACACGTCGGTCAGTTGTTCAGCCCGACGGCGACCATCCGCGCGGTGTGCGCGGTGGTGAGCCTGCCGAACAGCCCGGGTACGTCGACCCGGCCGTCCCGCGCGATCAGCGCGGTGAGGGCGCCCCGCTCGGCAGCGACGCGGCCAGCCTGGGACAACGCCTCGCCAACCAGCCGCCGGGCCCACATCGAGAGTCGGCCGGCCACCCGGGGGTCGTCGGCGACGACCACCCGGATCTCTTCGGCGGCGAAGTCCGCGTACCGGGAGTCGTGCAGGACGTCGAGCACCAGCGCCCGGTCCGGCTCCTCCAGCGCATCGGCGATCTCCCGAACGAAGTCGTCGGTGATCGCGTCGCCGACGTACGCCTTCGTGACCACTTCCGCCCAGTCCCGCGGCTCGGTCGAGTCGTGGTACGCCTGCAACGGCCCGACGTAGGGCGCCATCGCCTCCTCCGGCGGCACGCCCAACGCACCGAGCCGGTCGGCGAGACGGCGGTAGTTGACGATCTCGGCGGCGGCCATCTCGTTCAGCGCTGCCCGGCGGCGCAGGTCAGGGGCGAGCCGGGCGTCGCCCGCCATCCGCTCGAAGGCGAGCAGCTCACCGAAGGCGACCAGACCCAGCAGATCGGCGTACGCGGAACCGGAGGCGGACACAGGCGGCAGGCTATCGCGTGGTCGCCCCGCACGCCGCCCCCGCGCCACCCCCGCGCCGCCCCCGCGCCGTCCCCGGTCGATCAAGGAGTTGTGGTGCCCGGTTGAGGGGCGTACGACCCCTTTGCCCACCAGCACAACTCCTTGATCGACGACAGCGAGGGGCGTACGGGACGCACGCCCAGCCGGTCGGTCGGAGATCAGTGTGGCGTGGGTCACAATTACTTGCCCCGCGTGGCGAGTGGCCGACTGGGAATCGGGACGAGGGCATGCCTGTTCAGGTAACATGGAGCAGTTGCCGTGGGCGCCGATCTGATCGTTGCTCAGCCTGCGGCGCGCGTGCGGCCCGGTCCGGCACGGCAATCTGCCGCCGACCGTGTGGCCCGCGTCAAACCGAACGCGCCCTGAGGACATGACGGGCGCACCCACGAGAGGGCACCCCCACATCCAGATGAGCGACCTGACTCAAGATTTGCTGGACGGCCAGGAACTGGCCCCCACCGCCCCGGTTCGCCCGGAGGCCCCCACGTTCGCCGCACTCGGCGCCCGCGCCGAGACGGTCGAGGCCCTGGCCTCGGCCGGCATCACCCGCGCCTTCGCCATCCAGGAGTACGCGATCCCGATCGCGCTGCGCGGTGTCGACCTGATCGGCCAGGCGCCCACCGGCACCGGCAAGACCCTCGGCTTCGGCGTACCCCTGTTGGATCGGGTGTTCGCGCCGGGCGAGGGAGGCGACGGCGTCCCGCAGGCGCTTGTCGTCGTCCCCACCCGTGAGCTGGGCATCCAGGTCGCCAAGGACCTGGCCGCCGCCGGCCGGACGCGCGGCGTCCGGGTGCTGCCGATCTACGGTGGTGTGGCGTACGAGCCGCAGATCGACGCGCTGCGCAAGGGCGTCGAGATCCTGGTCGGCACCCCCGGCCGGCTGATGGACCTGCAGAAGCAGAAGCACCTCCGACTGGACCGGGTGCACGCGCTCGTCCTCGACGAGGCCGACCGGATGCTCGACCTTGGCTTCCTCGACGACGTCGAGAAGATCCTGGCGATGCTGCCGGAAGACCGGCAGACGATGCTGTTCTCGGCCACCATGCCGGACCCGATCGTCACCCTGTCGCGCCGCTTCCTGCGCCAGCCGATGACGATCCACGCCGGGCACACCGCCGAGACCGGCCCGTCGCCGCAGACCCAGCAGCTTGTCTACCGCACCCACTCGATGAACAAGGTCGAGGTGGTGGCGCGCATCCTCCAGGCGGAGGGGCGTGGGTTGACCATGATCTTCACGCGTACCAAGCGGGCCGCCGACCGGGTTGCCGAGGACCTCGACTTCCGCGGGTTCGCGGTCGCCGCGGTCCACGGCGACCTCGGCCAGGGTGCCCGCGAGCGGGCGCTGCGGGCCTTCCGGGCCGGCAAGATCGACATCCTGGTCGCCACCGACGTGGCGGCCCGCGGGCTGGACGTCACAGGCGTCACCCACGTGATCAACTACGACTGCCCGGAAGACCAGGACACCTACACTCACCGGATCGGTCGTACCGGCCGGGCGGGCGCGACTGGCGTCGCGGTGACCTTCGTCGACTGGGACGACATGCCGCGCTGGCGGATCATCGACAAGACCCTCGGTCTGGAGATGCCGGAGCCGCCGGAGACGTACCACACCTCGCCGCACCTCTACACCGACCTGCACATCTCCACCGAGGTCAGCGGCACGTTGCCCACGGCCGAGCGCACCCGGGCCGGGCTGTCCGCCGAGATCGAGGAAGACCTGGGCGGGACGACCCGCTCCCGTCGGGGCGACAGCGGCGGTCGGGGTGCCCGACGCGGTGAGGGTCGCGGCGAGCGCCGTGGTCGGGGCGAGGGCCGCGGTGAGGGTCGGGGCGAGGGCCGCCGCGACCGCTCCGACGCCGGCACGACGGCCGCCGCCGAGGCGCCTGCGGCCGAGGCCACCGACGAAGGCACCCGTACCCCACGCCGCCGGCGTCGCCGCCGCGCCGGCGAGGTGGTCGCGGGCGAGGCGACCGCGGTGATCTCCGCCGACAGCGGCCCCGCCGAGCCGGCCACCGGGTCCGACGGCGAGGCGACCAAGCCGCGCCGCCGCCGACGCCGCCGTGGTGGCGGTTCCGGCGCGGGTACGCCGGCCGAGGCCACCGCGGACTGACCCACCAGTCACACCTGACATCCCCCGCACCGCCTCGCGCGGTGCGGGGGATGTTCCCTTCTCCCACCTCACCTGCCAAAGATGGAACGATGCCGCAACCACTGGACGCCGCCCTGACCGAGGTGCGGGCACTGCTGCTCGACCCCGCACTGACCCGGGCGGTCGCCGCCGGCCGCCGCCGCGGACGCCGCCCCACAGTTGAACGGGCCGAACTGCGGCCGGTGACACTCAAGGCCGGGCCCCGGATGCAGATCACCACGTCCGACGGCGCTCGCCCGTACACCCGCAATGTCGCCCCTGGTCCCGACGCGGCCGCCGCCGTCGACGAACTGCTGGCCGAGCCGTTCGGCAACTGGCACGTCGAGACGGCCGACGCGACCCTCCAACTGCGGGTGACCAAGTCCGGGGAGGCGCAGGTGCACCGAGCCGCGACGTCCCGCCCGGCGGCGACACCCGCCGGTAACGACCGGGCCAAGGATTATCTACTCGACCCCGGCGACCCGATCTTCGCCGAGATCGGCGGGTCGGCGGCCAAGCGCCGCCAGGTGGACGCGTTCCTGCGGGCCCTGGCCGCCACCCTGCCCGACGATCTGACCGGCCCGCTGCGGGTGGTCGACCTGGGCTGCGGCAACGCGTACCTGACGTTCGCCGCGTACCGCTACCTGACGGGCCGGGGCCTCGACGTCCAGTTGGTCGGCGTGGACGTCCGGGAGGACCAGCGGCGACGCAACACCGAGCTGGCGCAGCGGCTCGGCTGGGCCGATCACGTCAGCTTCGTGGCCGGGACGATCGCCGACGCCGTCGTCGACCCCGCCCCGGACCTGGTGCTGGCACTGCACGCCTGCGACACCGCCACCGACGAGGCGCTGGCCCGCGCGGTCCGCTGGGAGGCCCGCTGGGTGCTTGCCGCGCCGTGCTGCCACCACGACCTGGCGAAGCAGCTCCGCGCCCACCCCGCCCCGGCCCCGTACGAGCTGCTGACCCGGCAGGGCATCCTGCGGGAGCGCTTCGCCGACGTGCTCACCGACGCACTGCGCGCCGGGCTGCTGCGGGTGCACGGCTACCGGGCCGAGGTGGTGGAGTTCGTGGACTCGCAGCACACCCCACGTAACCTGCTGATCCGCGCACGTCGTACCGGCGCTGCGGCGACCGGGCCACAGCACGCCGAGTATCGCGAGCTGGTCGATCAGTGGCGGGTCAACCCCCGGCTGGAGACCCTGCTCGCCGAGGGGCCCGCCAGCTAGAACCGGGTGGGCCGGCCGGTGGTGCGGGCGCGGGCGCCGCTGGCCTCGCTGTGGCTAGCGTCGGCGGTCCCGACCACCGTTGCGCTCACTGGCACCGTGATCGCGGGCCGACACCCGGTCGGTGCCGGACCGCTGGGCGGGCCAGTCGGCGTCGCCCGCGCCGGTCGGGAATGGCACGACCTTGCCCCCGGCCTCGGCGTTGCCGGCTGCCGTGAATGCGTTCCAGGAGATGTCCACAAGCAGCTTCTTCACCTCGGCGTGCCGGATGGCCGCATTCTGTTGCAACGCCATCCGGGCACCGAGCAGGACCGCGACAAGTGTGGTGGTGATGGCGCCGGTTGCGGCCAGCACCTGGAGACCTGTCGCGGGATCGGTGCGGAGCACCATGATCAGCAACCAGATCCAGAACGCGGCGGCGAAGACGCCAGCCTTGGCGACGAAGAAGAGGCTCACCGCACCGGGCTGGTACGGCTGGGGACGGCTCGATTCGGCCATGGTGCTCCTCGGCGGTGGTCCGGGCGGACGAGGCGGGCGGCGGATGTCGGGACGGGACGGGCACCGAGCTTAATTGAAGAACGATGAAGATCGCTCGATGCAATTTTCGTTCTGCACACACGGTTCCAGAGAAAAGTCTCGTCCATGGGACAGTTTGTGCGGTCAGTCAATTGTTTCCGGCCTCAGGAGTACTACCCTCGGAAGACGCATCGTCCCGGTGCTCCGGCGGGAGGGGAAGTCACGCAGGGATGGGATCAGCCGACGTATCACCGCAGATGGCCTTCGCCCGCTTCGTCCGGCGCGCCATCGACGACGCTCGCGACGAACGCGGCTGGACCGTGAGTGATCTTGCCTCACACACGGGCGTGGGTCGCTCCACCGTGTTCCGTTGGCTGGCCGGCGACTGGCAGGACTATCCCGAGTTGGCCAAGGTGCGCGGCTTCTGCGCCGCACTGGACCTCCCGGTCGCCGCCGCGTTCCGCGCACTGGGGCTTCCCGACGCCGGTCCCGCACCCCGCCGACGCCACGACGAGGGCCCGGTCGAGGCCGACGTCCGGGCCATCCTGGAGCGGCTGGCCGACCCCACGGTCCCCGCCGAGGAGAAGCACCACATCCGCGATCTGCTCCGCTACCTGGCCCGCCGCCCCATCCGCCGAGCCGGCTGACCCACCCCCCCCCACCACCCCAACCCAACCCCTACAGCGCTCAACCCGCCCCCTCCAGCGCCGGCCCGCCCCTCCAGGCTGGGACTGGGTCCGGCCCGCCTCTCCGCGGTGATCAAGAGGTTTGCGTCAAACCACGGGCGAAACCTGACGCAAACCTCTTGATCACCGGGCTCGGCGTGGGGTGGGGTGGGGGGAGGGTGGGGAGGGGGAGGGGGAGGGGTGGGGAGGGGGAGGGCGGGGCGGGAGGGCGGGGTCAGGGGACGGTTAGGGTGAATTCGGCGGTTTGGACTTCGGTGTTGACCTGGAAGTCGAGGTAGAGGCGGTAGCGGCCCGGGCCCGGAGTGGTCAACCAGAACTTGATCTGACCGTCCACCAGCTCGGTCTCCGGGTGCACGTGCAGGTAGCCGAGGTCGCCCTCGCGCAACGCCACCAGGTGCCCGTACGCCCCGAGGTACCGCTCCAGCGGGGCGGCACCGCCGACGCCGTCGACTCGGAAGGTCAGCGGCACGGTCGCCCCGGCCTGCGGAGCGCCCTGGTAGCTGACGGTGAAGCCGTCCACGGTCGTCGAGGTGGCCGGCCCCGGGAGCGGGCGGGGTTGGTAGTCGCCGGGCGCGACCAGATCCGTGCCGAGGGTCACCGCGGTCTGCGCGCCGTTGTCGGCGACAACGGTGAAGTCGGCGTACGCGCGCCAGAGGCCCGGCTGCGCGAGGGCCAACGGCACCGACCAGGTGCCGTCCGCCGCCATGGTGGGGTGCAGGTGCTGGTAGCCGCTCAGGTCACGCCGAACGACGATGAGGTGCATCGGCTTGTCGTGCACGATGGCGTACCGGGTGACCGGCCGACGCTGGGCGTCACGCACCTGGAAGCGGAGCTGGCCAGGGCGACCCGCCACGAACTCGGTGGCCAGGGGGGCCAGCGTGAGCCCGGCTGAGCTGACTGCCAGACCGCCCGGCTCGGTGGGTACGCCCTGATCGGTGCCCGTTGCGGAGCCATGGCTGTGCGGGGCTACGCCCGGCGGGTCGGTGTGCTCGGCCGCAAACGACGGGCCCCCGGTGGCGGCACCGTTGACGTTCAGCCGTCCGAGACCGAAGCCGAGCAGCACCGCCAACACCAGCCCGCCGACTACAAGCGCCAAGCGGAGAGTGCTCCGGTCCGGACCGACCGAGACCCCGTCGACGCCGGGCACCGCAGACGCACGATCAGACCCCGGCACCGCAGACGCACGATCAGACCCCGACACCGCAGACGCACGATCAGACCCCGACACCGCAGACGCACGATCAGACCCCGGCACCGCAGACGCACGATCAGACCCCGACACCGCAGACGCACGATCAGCGCCCGACACCCCGGGCACCTCGGCAGGGACTGGCACCGCGGTCACCTGGTCCGGAACCGGCCCTGCGGAGAGCTGGTCAGGCACCGCCAGCGCCCAGCGGGTGGCCGGCCTCGTCGACGGCGGTCGTGCCCGTGACGCCGTGCGCGCAGGTGACGGGCTGCTGGTCGGTCATGGTGCCCACGTTACCGCCGTGCGCAGCCGGCCCAGGCCGACGACCTGACGGCGTGGCGACTGTCGCATTCGGCGACGCCGGGGAACTTTCCACCGACCGGGCGAAACTGGACCACCTGCCGTGTGCCGCGCCCGCACGGACGACCGGCTCCGCAGCGCGCGACACGCCACCGCGTCGGGCATCCGGCTCCGGCCACCGCGCGCGGCGGCGAATCAGCCGGCCACGGCGAGGGCGAGCGGGAGGACGTCGGTCGCGCCGGCCCGGCGCAGGGCCCGGGCGACAAGTGTCATCGTCCAGCCCGAGTCGATCAGGTCGTCGACGAGCAGCACCGGGCCGTCCAGCCCGGCCAGCGCCTCGGCCAGGTCGGCGGGCACGGTGAAGGTGTCGTGCAGCGCGCGTACCCGTTGGGCGCTGTTGCCGCGCGCCCCGGCCGGCCCGCCGGGGCCGGCAGCGGTGACCTGGCCGAGCAGCGGCAGCCGGCCCACGGTGGCGATCCGCTCGGCGAGTGAACCGAGCAGCCTGGGCCGCCGCCGGGAACCGACCGCGACCACCGCCACCGGCCGGCTGGGCCACGGGTCGTCGCCGTGCGCCCACGCCTTCAACACCTCCACGACCGCGCCGGCCACGTCGTCGGGCAGCGCCGCGTCCGGCGCTTCCGGGCCGACGAGGGCACGCAACCGGCCACCCCAGCCCAGGTCGGAGAGGCGCCCGACGGCCCGGCCCGGCAGCGCCTGCTCCGTGGGGGCGATCCGGCCCTTGAGGGGTACGCCCACCGCGTCGAGCCCGGTCGGCCAGAGCTTCTTCGGCGCGATCTCCACCCCGGGTCGGCCCAGGAAGGTCTGCGCGGCGGCGAGCGCGGCCGTCGACACGTCGGCGGCGAAGAGAGGGTCGGCGCACCTGTCGCAGCGGCCGCAGTCGACCGCCTCGGTGTCGTCCAGGCGTTCCCGTAGATACCGCATCCGGCAGTCGGACGTGGTCGCGTACTCCCGCATGGCCTGTTGCTCGGCGGTGCGTGCCTCGGCGACGCGGCGCAACCGGGCCTCGTCGTAGACCCACGGCTCGCCGGTGGTGAGCCAGCCCCCGCGCACCCGGCGGACCGCGCCGTCCACGTCGAGGACCTTGAGCATCAGCTCCAGGCGGGCCCGGCGCAGGTCGACGAGGGGTTCGAGGGCCTGGGTGGAGAGCGGGCGGTCGTGGTGCAGGGCGGCCAGTACGGCCCGGACCTGCTGCTCCGGTGGGAACGCCAGCGAGGCGAAGTAGCGCCAGATCGCGGCGTCCTCGACGCCGGGCAGCAGCAGCACCTCGGCGTGCTCGACGGCGCGGCCGGCGCGGCCGACCTGCTGGTAGTAGGCGATCGGCGAGGGCGGCGCGCCGAGGTGGACGACGAAGCCCAGGTCGGGTTTGTCGAAGCCCATGCCCAGGGCGCTCGTGGCGACCAGCGCCTTGATCTTGTTGTCGAGCAGGTCCTGCTCGGCGGCCCGCCGGTCGGCGTCGTCGGACTGCCCGCTGTACGAGGCGACCGGGTAGCCCCGGGAGCGCAGGAACTCGGCCGTCTCCCCCGCTGCCGCCACGGTGAGCGTGTAGACGATGCCGGAGCCGGGGAGCTGGTCCAGGTGGTCGGCGAGCCAGGCAAGCCGGTGCGCCGGGCTGGGCAGGTCGAGCACCCCGAGGCGCAACGACTCGCGGTCCAGGGTGCCGCGCAGGATGAGGGCGTCGCCAAGCTGCTCGGCGACGTCCTGGGTGACCCGCGCGTTTGCGGTGGCGGTGGTCGCCAGCACGGGGGTGCGCTCGGGCAGCTCGGCGAGGAACGTCCGCAGCCGCCGGTAGTCGGGCCGGAAGTCGTGCCCCCAGTCGGAGACGCAGTGCGCCTCGTCGACCACCAGCAGGCCGGTGGTCGCGGCGAGCTTGGGCAGGACGCTGTCGCGGAAGTCCGGGTTGTTGAGTCGTTCCGGGCTGATCAGCAGCACGTCCACCGCGCCGGTCTGGATCTCGGCGGTGATCTCGTCCCACTCGTCCAGGTTCGCCGAGTTGATCGTGCGGGCCCTGATGCCGGCCCGGGCAGCCGCCTCGACCTGGTTGCGCATCAACGCCAGCAGCGGCGAGACGATCACCGTCGGGCCGTGCTCCCCGGTCTCTCGCAGCAGGGCGGTGGCCACGAAGTAGACCGCCGACTTGCCCCAACCGGTCCGTTGAACGCAGAGCACCCGCCGCCGGTCGACGACGAGCGCCTCGATGGCGCGCCACTGATCCTCACGCAGCCGGGCGTGGTCACCGGCCAGCCGGCGCAGCACCGCCTCGGCCCGCTCGCGTACGGCTGCCCGCTCTGCTGTCTCCACCCGGCATTTCTACCAGCGCCATCCGTCAAGCCCTTGTTGATCAAGAGGTTTGCGTCAGAATCCGCCCGGATCCTGACGCAAACCTCTTGATCAACGGGGTCAACCTCGGGGGCGGAGGGCGCGGGTCAGGTGGGACAGGCGGGAGGTCAGGCTGGTCAGGCCGCCGGGGAAGAAGTAGACGGCCAGGATGAAGACCGTGCCCAGGACGAACAGTGGCTGGCTCAGGGGGCGGCTCAGGATCGCCGGCAAATCGTCCACCGCGTCGCTCGTGCCGAAGGCGGTGAGCCGGTGGTCCAGGTACATGTAGAGGACGCCGCCGAGCACCGGGCCCCACCGGGTGCCCGGCCCGCCGAGCACCACCATGACCAGCAGCGACAGGGTCAGCTCGGAGGACGTGATGTGCGGCGACGCGCCGCCGACGATCAGGACGTAGACCACCCCGCCCGCCGACGCGAGGCCGCCGGCCAGGGTGAACGCGACCAGCTTGTAGCGGTACGGGTCGAGCCCGAGCACGCCGATCCGCCGCTCGTCGTCGCGCAGCCCGGCGAGTACCCGCCCGGTCGGCGACCCGCTCACCCGGTGCACCACGAAGACCACAAGCGTCAGGTACGCCAGTGCCAGCCAGTACAGGTTGACCGTGTTCGTCACCCCGACCAGGCCGGCGGGCAACCCGGACACGTCGAGCGGCAGACCCTCCTCGCCTCCGGTGAGCCCGCCGAAGTCCCGGGCCACCAGGATCGCCCCCACCTGCGCGAAGGCCAACGTGACCATGGCGAAGGCGATGCCCACCGTACGCAGGGCCACCGCACCGAGCAGCGCCGCGAGGATGGTGCCACCGGTGATGGTCAGCACCGCCGCCTGCCACAGCGGCAGACCGGCCCGGGTGACCAGGATGTCGGTGCCGTAGACACCTGCGGCGAAGTACAGCGCGTGCCCGAAGGAGAGCATCCCGGTCCGGCCGAAGAGCAGGTCGTACCCGGCCGCCAACCCGCCGAAGATCAGGCAGATGGCGAGCAGTTGCAGGGTGCCGGGTGAGTTGACCGGCCCCTCGAAGATCCCCGGCAGGGAGATCGTCGAGTACGGCAGGATCGCGAGGACCACGAGCGCGACGAGCGGCAGGAACGGGCGGACCCGGTGCCACCGCCCCCGCTGCGGGGTCAGCTCGTCCGGCACCTGCGCGGGAGGAGCGTCGATCACCGTCATGCCGTTGCCACCTTTCCGGCGATGCCCTGCGGGCGCAGCAGCAGCACCACGGCCAGCAGCCCGACCACGCAGATGTCGCCGAGCCCGGACGTGCCGTAGTAGTTGACGAACTGCTGCACCAGCCCGACCACGACCGCCGCGTACGCGGAGCCGACCACCGAGCCCATCCCGCCGATCACCACCACGATGAACGCGAAGATCAGCAGCGAGCCGCCCTGTCCGGGCGAGACGGTGCCGAAGTAGACCCCGCCGAGCGCACCGGCGAGCGCGGCTGCCGCCCCACCGATCGCGAAGACCAGGGTGAACGCCTTGCGGACGTCGATGCCGAGCGCGGTCACCATCTCCCGGTTCTCCACCCCGGCCCGGATCACCAGGCCGTACCGGGTCCACCGCAGGAACGCCAGGATCGCACCGAGCACCAGCACCGCCGCGATGATCAGCAGCAGGCCACCGTTGGGCACCTGCGCGCCGAGGATTCCGGTCACCTGCCGCGTCCAGTCCGGACGCGGAAACGGCCGGGCGTCCGCACCCCAGGTGGCCTGCAACAACGCCACCCCGGCCAGCGACAGGCCGACGGTGACAAGCACCTGCTCGATGGTGCGGGAGTACAGCGGGCGGATCAGCACCAACTCGACAAGGACCGCGACGAGCGTGCCGGCGGCCACCCCGAAGGCGACCGCCAACACGAAGCCGAACCCGTCGGGGCCGGCGCCCGGCAGGTTGCCCGCCGCCCACCAGGTCCCGTACGCGCCGACGCCGAGGAACAGCCCGTGCGCGAAGTTGAGCACGTCGGCCAGACCGAAGACCAGGGACAGGCCGGAGGCGACCAGGAAGTACAGCGCCGCCAGGCCGAGCCCGGTCAGCGCCAGGAGAATGATGGTCCCCATCAGAGCTGGTCCTTCCTCGCGACTGCGGGGCTCGCAAGCTCACTCCTCGCGCTCGGCGCAGCCGCCTCCGCGGAGCCGACACCCAGGAGCGACTTCGTCAACGCGGTCTCCAACAGCAGTTCACGGGCGTCGCCGGTCCAGGCCACCTTGCCGGCGGCGAGCACCACCGCGTCGCGGGCCAGTCGGCGAACCACTGCCAGGTTCTGCTCGACGAGCAGCACCGGCACCGACTCCGCGACCCGCTCCAACACCTCGGCCACCTCGGTCACCACCTTCGGCGCCAACCCCTTGGTGGGCTCGTCGACAAGCAGCAGCCGGTTGTCGTTGAGCAGCACCCGACCGATCGCGAGCATCTGCTGCTGGCCGCCGGAGAGCGAGCCGGCCCGTTGCCGTCCGCGCCGGTCCAGCTCCGGGAAGAGCGCAAAGACCCTGTCGTACGCCGGGCTGGTGCCGCGCCGTTCGGCGAGCCGCAGGTTCTCGGCGACGGTGAGGCCGGCGAACACGCAGCGGTCCTCGGGCACGTAGCCGAGCCCGCCGCGGACCAGCCGGTGGGTGGGCCGGGACAGCAGGCTCTGCGCGCCCATCCGGATGGTGCCGCGCACCTCCCCGGCGGGCGGGGTGAGGCCGACGATCGCGCGCAGCGTGGTGGTCTTGCCCACGCCGTTGCGGCCGAGCAGGACGGTCACGCCGGTCGGGGCGACAGTGAAGGACACCCCCTGGAGGATGTGCAGCCCGGAGATCCGGACCGACAACTCCTCCACACTGAGAACCGGTTCCAGCCGAGCCGCTTCCGTTCGCGACTGCGGGGCTCGCAAACCCGGCTCACTCCTCGCGCTCACAGCGACTCCCCCAGGTAGGCCTCTTGCACGGTGGGGTTGGCCATCACCGTCTCCGGGGTGTCGCAGGCCAGCAGCGCGCCGTGGTGCATGACGGCGATCCGGTCGGCCAGCTCCAGGATGACGTCCATGTGGTGTTCGACCATCAGCACCGCCCGGCCGCTGTCGCCGGTCAACGACTTGATGACGGCGACCAGTTCGGGCACGTCCTCGGCGCTGACCCCGGCCATCGGCTCGTCCAGCAGCATCACCCGCGGTTCACCGGCGAGCAGCAGGGCGATCTCCAGCTTGCGCTTCTCGCCGTGGGCCAGGGTGCCGGCGAGGGCCGTACCACGGTGGGCGAGGCCGACCCGGTCGAGCGCCGCGTCGGCGGCGGCGGCGACCTCCCGGTCGGCCGCCGCCCGCCGCCACAGTGCCATCGAGCCCCCGCGGTGCGCCTGCACGGCGAGCCGGACGTTCTCCCGAACGCTCAGCGAGCCGAAGACCGAAGAAGCCTGGAAGGTACGGCCCAGACCGAGGCGGGCCCGCCGGTGTGGCGGGAGCGCCTCGATGTCCTGCCCGTCCAGGGTGATCCGGCCCTCGGTGGCCCGCCGCAGGCCGGTGATCAGGTTGAACAGTGAGGTCTTACCGGCGCCGTTCGGCCCGATGACGCCGAGGAACTCCCCGGGTGCCAGGTCGAGGTAGACGCTGTCGACGATGGCGACCTCACCGATCCGCCAGGTCAGACCGCGGGTGGCGAGCATGGTCAGCCCTTCATGGCCACGGCCGGTGGCGCGGTCTCGTCACCGGTGAGGCTCTTCTGGGCGGTCGCGGTGAAGGCGGTGCCGCTGCCGGTCAGCTTGGCCTGGAACATCGGCTGGAGCAGCGCGTGGTCGGCGGCCCGGATGGTCATCTTGCCCTTGACTCCGTCGAAGCTCCAGCCCTCCAGCGCGGTGACCATCTTGTCGACGTCGTCCCCACCCTCCTGGGCGGCGCGGACCACCATCTGCGCGGCGGCGAAACCGTCCGGGTGGAACAGGTCGATGGTGTTGACCTTGGCCTTGAGCGCCTTGCTGGCCTCGGTGTCGCTGGCACCGTCGAAGTAGTGCGACAGGAAGGAGATCTTCGCCCCGGCGGCACCGAAGGTCGGCCACGAGGCGCGGATGTCCAGGCCGGTGACGACAGTGGTGGACGACAGCACGCCCTGCTGGTCGAGGGTCTGCCACATCGCCGGAGCGGTCGTACCCGCCCACGCCACGAAGAGCAGGTCCGGCTTGGCAGCCTTGATCTGGCTGGCGAACGGGGTGAACTCGGTGGCGCTGGCCGGGGCCCGGACACTGCTCACGGTCGCACCCGCGCCGCCGATGACAGCCTTGACGGCCGCCTCGTTGGCGTCGCCGAACGCGCCGTCCTGGGCGAAGACCACCACCTTCTTGCCGGTCGGGTCGCCGATGAACGACTTGGCGGTCACCACGTCCTGGTAGGACTGCCGACCGGAGCGGAAGGTGTACTTGTTCGCGCCGGTCACCGCGTCCGTGGCGGCCGGGCCGGAGATGAACAGCACCTTGTTCTGTGCCGCGATCGGCGCGACCTGGAGCGCCACGCCGGACGCGGTGGAGCCGGCAATGATCTTCGTGCCCTTGCCGATCAGGTCCTTCGCCGCGGAGACCGCCTTGGCCGGGTCGCCCGCGTCGTCGACCTCGGTCAGCTCGATCTTCCGGTCACCGACCTTGCCGGTGCCCTGGGTGGCGAAGTCGAGCCCCGCCTTGAACCCTTCGATGTACTGCTTTCCGTAGCTGGCCAGGGCACCCGACTGGGAGTACACCAGGCCGACCTTGACCGGCGCGGCACTGTCGCCGCCGCCGGTGGCGGTGTCCTGCGGGCTGCCACAGGCCGTGGCGGCCAACGCCGCGGCCATCATCGTGGCGGCGGAGAGGAACACCCGCCGCGTCGTCCGGACCGTCATTGCGACTCCACATGAGGACTCGGAGGGAGAGAACTTCTTCGTGACGGCCCACGCTAGAAGTGACCTCACCCACGAGCTATGTGGCGGAAACACACAAGTAACAAGATTGAGGTGGCCGGGGGTTACAGCGGCCCGCACCACCGCCTCGGGGTTTCGCCTCCCGATGGCCCGAACCCCCACGGACCACCCGAACCGTGTGTCGCCCCGCGCCATTCGCCCGGTCCGGTCAGCCGCAGGGCCCGTCGTGGGCTGCCGCACGCAAGCAGCGCCGCCGATCGTCGAGCAGGCTGTCACAAAAGACCCGATGACGTACGCACTGAGCGTCCTCCTCCGACACCGTCGTCTCCGCCCGATCGACGTCGGCGAGGAAACCCAGCGCCCGGGTGATCACCCGGGCGAATCGCAGTGCCCCCGGTAGGTCTGCCGCGACCACCGGCAAGTGCACCACGAAACGCTCTCTCTCCATGCGCACAACCATCACCCTCGACTCGTCGATCTGGTGGGCGGTCCGGTGTGCGGGTAGGGGACGCCCACCGGACCGCCCGGCCCCGCGCCCGCAGCCCTCGTCAGCGGCGATACGAACGCAGAGCCCACCTCACGCCCGCGCCCCGAGGGTTTGCCGAACCAACCGGAGCGGGACATCAGCAACCTACCCCAAATACTTGTGTAGGTCGACCTTTCGAAGCAGCGACACCACAGCCTGTTGCAGTAACTGGTGTAGGCCGGCATGATCAAGGACGCCGAACCGACCGGAGTCCTCACCATGCCCACAGCAGAAGCCCCGTATCGCCGCATCGCCAACGAGATCGCCGCGAAGATCAAGAGCGGCGACCTGAAGCCGGGCGACAAGCTGCCCTCCACCCGGGAACTCGCCGAGGCTTACGCCGTGCACATGAACACAGCCTCGCGGGCACTCTCGCTGCTGCACGACCGCGAGCTGATCACCGGTCAGCCCGGCCGCGGCACCTACGTCGCCGAACACCCACGCGGCTGACCCGTCCACTTGTCAGATCGAGGACACGGACCTTCACCGGATTCGCCACCTGCTTGTGTCATCCCTGGTGAACGGCCCGCTGATTCTGAACGCCCCTCGCCGCTCGGTTAGCAGGACAGAAACTCAGACACACCCTCCGCTACCTTCACATCACCAATGGTGATGTGAGCTAGGAGGCGCGGTGTCGGCCAACGACGACTTCTTCCGTTCCCGTAAGGCCGCCGCTGTACTCAAGCACGGCATCCTGAAGCGCTATCCCGTCGTCTTCGCTTCCAAGACCGGCCAGGGCAAACGAGTCGTTTTTCTCGATGGCTACGCGGGACGAGGCGAGTACGAGGAGGAAGGGGAGGAAGGCTCGCCGCTACTGCTGTCCCGCTGCGCCGACACGGTCAGAGGCTTCCGGAGCGTCTTGCTCTTCTTTGTAGAGAAGAATCCTTCTCACTTCGCAAACCTGCAGCGGGTGCTGGAGGAGCGCGGAGGCTCAACGAGACGAATCCTCCGGCAAGGCGACGTGGCAGATCACCTGCCGGAGGTCCTCTCGGTTGCTCGTCAGGCTTCACTCTTCGCCTTCCTCGATCCGTTTGGCCTTGCGCTTGACTTCGGACTCGTGCGCTCAGGGCTCCTCGGGCGGCCTTCTTCGCCGCCAACGGAGGTTCTTCTTCACTTCAGCGTCTCTGCTATCGCGAGGATGGGACGAGCGGTTCAAGTAGCGCGCTCCCGAGGTAGTCGGCTGCCTCCTGCCGAGCAGAAGACGGCCGACCACCTCACGAGGTTTCTCGGCGACGACTGGTGGCAGGACCACTTCGCACGGGTGAACGGTGATGGAGATGAGGAGACCGCAACTGAGGTTGCTCTCAAAGTGGGCGCAGAGTACGAGAAGCGGCTGACCGCGGGAACGAGCTATAGCGCGATCACTATGCCGGTCCGACCGCGCCCGGAACTCTCACCGAAGTACGTCTTGATGCTGTTCACAAGACACACAGAAGGCGCTTGGCACTTCGCCGACGCCCTGGGGCAAGCCGGCGTGGACCTGGAGGAAGCCCGCTACAAGAGTCAGATGAGCCAGGACACCCTGTTCGGGTCACTCTCATTCGATCGTCCGGCGTATGTGAGCAGCGCACTACCTCGGGTTGCGCAGGTTGTTGAGCAGAACATCGTTCAACTACTTTCGGAATCGAACCCAGTCCAGCTCGCCGAGCGGGTGCCCGAGGTCTACCGGGGAGTGCTTGGCCAGGCGTGGACGCGCCATGCGCGGCACGCAGTCAAGTCGTTGCACCGTCGGGGTCTGATCGACCACACCGGCGTCGGAAATTTCTGGAAGGACCCCATCCGGCAACTCTGAGAGGTCGACCTTGATGGAGAGCCAACAGGCCAATTAGGCGGCAGCGGGCAGGCGAGGCGTTGGCATCTCATCCCAGGTGCGACCGTCGAGTAGGCGTCCACCGGCCTTGGGTGTACGCCCACCCCACTGCTTGAAGAAGAAGGCGGCCCCCGCCCGGTCACATTGGTCGCGCAGGTCAGCGACCCAGGACCCCTTCATCGGGCGACAGCCCTGACCCGACTCGCCACCCGCGATCAGCCAGTCCATCCCCGCGAGGTCGAGCCGCGGCAACGGACCAAGCAAGGGCTCCGCCGAGATGAAGCGAACCGCCGCTGGCACCTTCCGAAGGAAGTCAATCCGGGACCGTTGACTGTCGTCCTCGACGCTCACACCCATCCAGACGTTCGGCGGCCAATCAAGATCATGAGCGACCTTGGCGAGCCGAGCTGCGCGCTTCGTCAACACCTGGAAGGTGTGGCGTGGCGTCTCGCGCATGACGTCGAAGACTTGCTGCACGTAAGAAAAAGGAACCCTGGCGTGGAACAGGTCCGACATCGAGTTGACAAAGACCGTCCGAGGGTCACGCCAGCGTCGCGGTATATCGAGGGCGTCAGGGTGGAGCGCTACGCCGAATCCCGGCCCTGAGGTGCGGGGGTCGCCGTCGGTCTGATACTTGGCCGAGCCCATGGCCTTTAGGCGCTTGGCGAGGGTCATCGCATAGCAGTTGTCACAACCCGACGAGATGCGGTCACAACCTGTAGTGGGATTCCAGGTTGCTTCCGTCCACTCGATGGCGCTTTTGTCTGCCATGTGCCCCTCCTTCGCTCGACGCGCCAATACTGTCGAACAACCGTACGCATGGGAAGGGTTGCGCGGCGTGTCGGCCCGTTGGGTTCAGCGCTCACGTGTAGGCCGGCTGTGCACACGGCACTACAAGCGGCCGCCAGCACCCACACCGCACAGCGGAACTGGACGGGCGTTGCGCTCGAAGATCGCCACAACTTCCCGATGTTGCTGCCTCGCATCCGAATCCACCCCTACAAGATCGTGCTTGATCGTGGATGTAGTGGCCTCAGGACGCCTTGGGTTCAAGTGTGTCGACGCCGCGTGAAAACTGACCCCGTGGTTCCGGTTGAATTTTGACCCCTTCCGGAAGCATCGGGAGGTGCTGAGCGTGGAGGACTGGGCAG